>JACMMA010000250.1 GCA_014379275.1 Armatimonadota bacterium
ATAACGCCACCGGGGGGCGCGAAGTGGAGCGACAACGACAGGTGCATCCGCTCCATATCGGAATATTCTTTCCGGCTGGCGCTGCTCGTGAGCAGTTGCCACTCCACACCGAATCGCTCCCCCTGCGACATCTCGCCGCGCTCATGCAGGTAACGAAGGAGAAAATCTCGTTGTAAATCCGTCATTGCTTTGCCTCCTCGCTGGCGCGTCGCGCCTGGACTAATGTTTCTTGGGCGCGGTAGAAGTGATATTTCACCGTACTCAAATTTCGGTCTAGTTTTCGCGCGATCTCGGCAAGCGTCAATCCATTCGCATAATAAAGTTCAATAATTGTCTTTTGATCCGTCGACAGATTTTCCAGTAATGCGGAAATCTCTGCTTCCTGCTCGACACCCGTAATCGAATCCGGCGCGACCAGCCGATCTTCATCGGCGGGTGTTATCGAAGTTTCGCGGGCGATACGGCTCGCGTTCCGGCGCGCCCAGTCTGCCGCTTTGTTGCGGGCGATTCGATAAAACCACATGTCGAACGTCGTATGTGGGCGTTGCTCGAAGCGCGGCAGGGCGGTCCATGCGGCGAGGAGAGTTTCCTGAACCACGTCATCCACCGCCTGACGGGAGACACGTCGCCCGAGGAATCCGCGCAGGGGAGCCACTAAAAACGGTACCAAACGGTCGAAAGCATACCGGTCCCCGGCACGGGCAAGCCGCACCAGCATACCGTCGCTTCTCTCGTGATTTGTCAGCCCTTGTTCCAAGCGGTTCCTACCTTTCCAACAACTTCCACTTTTGGTATCGGAAATGGGTAGGAGAAAGTTAGTTCGCAACAGTTTTATTTTGTGATGTTTTATCGCGGGCACATTCGGGAGCAGGAGCGATCAAATTCCGAAGCCACTTGGTTTCATAATTTGATACCGCGCTGTCCTTTCGGAAGGGACGGGACGACGCGGAACGTCTTTATTTCATGCGGGTGATACGAGAACGCTATGTCGCCCTCGCCGGTTATGAGGAGCGGTACCCCGTTCTCCTCAAGGAGGTTTGTCGCGAAGGCTTCGGCAATATCGAAGCCGAATGTCAGGGTGGCTGCGCCACGCGTGTTGAAGGCGTCGTACAATCGGACGATGTACCCGTTGCCGTCTTCCGCCCGCTTGATCGCGTCGATCACCAGTCCCTGATCGTTCACCGAAGCCAGCGCATGGGCACGGGGGAGTGCGGGCATTTTGCGTTTGTCACTCTTGCGAACGAACTGTGTCAGGAGCGGATAATTCAAGCCGTGTGCCTCGTCCACGGTTTCGTTGCGGAAATCGCCGGTGTGTGGAAGCAGCGCGTAGGTGAATTGGTGCAACCCTAGGTCGGCATCGGGGTCTGGATAGATGCCCGACTTTATCAGGGTAAGCCGGAGATCGTTTTCGCGCACACACCCGCCGTACTTGCAATCGTTCAAGAGCGAGACGCCGTAATCGCCTTCCGAAAGATCCATCCAGCGATGGTGTGACACTTCGAATCGCGCCGCGTCCCAACTCGTGTTCTCGTACGTCGGGCGTTCGATATAGCCGTGCTGTATTTCGTAGACGGCCCGTTCCGCGTTCACCGCGACCGGGAAGTGGACGCAAAGCAGCGTCTGATGTTCGTGCCAATCGACCACGGTTTCGATTTCGAGGCGCGGCGACTGGGCGTACAGATAGATGCGCTGCGTGACAGTGGACTCGCGGAATCGCTGTACGACCTCGATCCCGGCGCGAACCGGTCCCTCCGCGATCACCGCGAACCGCTCGACTGTGGCGATATGCGCCAGGTCGGTGCGCGTGTGGAACGCGGCGCGGTCGATATTCCAGGCGTCATACGCGGCGGGTTTGTCCTCGTACACGGCGAGCACATTCCCATGCTCGCCGTCCGCAATCACTTCGCGCTCCCGGACGGCGTCCGGTTCGTCGTCACTGTCCTCGGAGATTTTGTGACGGAATGACACGACCTGACCGTTTTCGTTCAACGTGACATAAGCGAAATCGTTTTCCAGGACTCCCGCACCCTCCAATCGCTCCGCGAAGACCGTACTTTCCTCCTGCGGTCCCGACGATTTAAACGCTGTGATCGTCTGGTAGCCGAGCGCACCGACATCGGTGACCAATACGAGGTAATCGCGGTTGCCTTTTTTGTCCACGGAAAGGAACTGCGACAGCAAAAGCGCGTCGCTCGCGTCGGCGAATTCTACAGCCTTAATTACGTTCGCGGGAACCGTGACCCGTACCGCTTCGGAGGGGCGCAGAGTATCGGTCGGATTGAACACCACGAACGTGTCCTCCTTGACCGGGATCCGCTCGGCGATGGCGGTCATCGCGGTGTGTAGAAGGCGTGTCCCGGCTTCCTCGATCTGAGCGAAGTCGCGTCGTGCGTCGGCGACGGCTTCCGGGATGATCGTCCCGGCGAGAATGTCGTGGAACTGATTGGTGAGCAGGGTTCGCCACGCCGCACCGAGTTCTTCCGCGGGATACGCCGCGCCGGTTTCGGTTTCCGCCAGGACCGAGAAAATCTCCGCGTTTCGGAGGAGTGTTTCACATTGCCGGTTCGCCCGCTTTAGCCACGCCTGCGACGTGAGCGTTCCTCGGTGATTTTCCAGATACAGTTCGCCGCGCCACGCCGGAAAGGCGTCCCGCTTCGCGTCCAGTCGGTCGAAGAAATCGTCGGCTCGTCCGAACGCGCAATGCGGGACGCCGGGTGCGTCGGCGAACCGGCGGACCATCTCCACCATCCGCGGCGTCGCCCCTCCCCCGCCATCGCCATAGCCGACACAGTGCAAAATCTCGGCGTTGACGTTTTGTTGCCGATACGCGTCCCACGCCCCGACAATCATCGCCACCGTCGCGTCTCCGTTGTAGGTCGCGACGTTTCGCTTCAACTGGGCGTGATACTGCGGAGCGGTAACGAAATGTGTCAGTATTTCGGAAAATCCGTCACTGCCACGCCATCGGAATGTGTCGTGCGGGAAGCGGTTCGTGTCGTTCCACGAGATTTTAGAGGTCAGCAGGTAATGAATTCCGCAGCCGGCCAGTATCTGCGGGAACGATGCCGGAAACCCGAACGTGTCCGGCAACCACGCAACGCGCGACACTTCCCCGAACTCGCGCTTGTACAACGCCTGCCCGTGAAGCACCTGCCGGATCAGCGATTCGCCAGAGGGAATATTGGTGTCCGGTTCGACCCACATCGCGCCGGTCGTTTCCCAGCGACCTTCCGCGACCCGCGTCTTGACGCGCTCCCACAGGTCCGGGTAATCGGTCTTGCAAACGTCATACAGGTACGGTTGTGACTGGGTGAAACAAAAGTCGGGGTATTCGTCCAGAAGGCGTAAGGTGCTCGCCCACGTCCGCCCGACTTTTTTGCGCGTGTTCGGCAACGCCCAGAGGTACGCCAGGTCGAGGTGCGAGTGCCCGATACAGGTCATGGTTCCAGCGCCGGAGTCCTGTACCTTCTCGGGCACCGCCGCGATCTGTTGCGCCGCCGCGTCATCCAAAATAGCCGTTCGCACCGCGCGGTCGATTCGAACCAGAAAGGCAGATTGCAACGTGATCTCGCGTCCCGCGGTCGGCGCATATATTTCGATAAGTAACTGGTGTGCTTCTCCGCCTCGCGCCGGATCATACAGTAAAACCTCGGCGTGGTTATAATCGAGAGCCTGATACGGTTCGCCGTCCACGAACAGGAGTGGCTCTCCCCCGGTGATTTCGATGTGGAGACCGACCCGCTCACCCGCCCACTCGGTCGGCACGAAGACGGAGGCGGTTAGCCATTTCGCGGCTTCCTTATCGTAATACGTATATCCGGGTTCAATGACGTGTCCGTCGGCAAGCCCGGTTCGCCCCCCCGCCCCCAATTCTGGGGGAGACGGGCGTTCCGTCCAAAAAGTTAGCGGAGCGATAGGGATCCGTACATGATTCGTATCAGCCACTCGCTACGCGTCCTCTTCCGATTCCGTTTTAGCAAGTAGCCATTCCGGTATCGCGAGCGGTTCCCCGGTGCGGTCGAATTCGCCGGATTCTAGCCGCGTTGGTAGTTCGCTCGCCCCCTTCGCCAGCGCCGCTTCCAGCGTTTCCTCGTCCGCGTCTTCGTCGAACACGCTGTATTCCGGCAGAAGCCGGACGCCATAATCATCCACCAGCAACACTGCCCACGGCAAATCGTCCTCGCCGGACGCGTCCCAGATCGTTGCCGTGTATC
>JACMMA010000030.1 GCA_014379275.1 Armatimonadota bacterium
CTGGTTACCTGTTTCGTGCGAGCGGGAAAGGAGCGTGATCAAATAGGAGGAATCCAGACTCGCCCGAACGATGGTTCGGTCAGTCCCCTCTCCCTCGATGTCCACGCCGACCGCAAGTTTCGTCGGGCGCGTTTCGAGAAACGTCCCGGCTTTTAAGTGGATGACGTTTCCTGCTCTGGTGTTATCCGCGGCATACGCAAGCGTCTTCCATGGTTTTGTCGCCGAGCCGTCTCCTGTAGCATCGCTCCCGTCTGTGGCGACATAGAAGGTATTCGGGACGGCCTGAGTTGCCCGCGGCTTGAGCGCGATTGCCGCTAGAGATAGAAGGATTGCGCCGAATATGGATCGTCTGTTGCTTCTTTCCATGGGATGTTTGTTTCGTCGTTCATATCTCTTTCGTCTGAGTGGGCCATTCCGTGATTCCGGCGCGGCTCCAGTTTTGACACGAATGCGCCTTGATTATCGCAAGAACAGTCGGCAGAGCAAAGGGTGGAGAATTTCCAGGGTCTCAACAATCCCCCCTGACTCGCACGAGTCAGGGGGGATTGCTGGGACCCTATTAGTGCGTTGTAGTGGCACTTCGGCGAAGGGCGGCCATTTACAGACTGCCTTAGTTTATGGCTTTTTAGGGGCCGCCGTCGGTTGAAATTTTTCGCTACCCGGTAGATGAGCACGTGCTTCCGGAGTAAGCTTGTTTACATCCGTCGGGGCGAGAAAATCTTGTCTCGCTTTGGAATCACTTTCTGCTTTTTTCGTGCATCCTGCGGAGAAAACGAGCACAAACAGCACCGCCAACGCGGAAAAGGCTGGCACAATGCCGGACCGTGATTTCAGATGACTTCTTCTCATTGCCGTACTGCGTCCCACATGTTCAGATCGGGTCGGTTTACGCCATCGGGGTTTGTCTGTATCGGCTTCATCGCTTTCGCATGCCCGTCCGCGAAAATAAAGTTACTGAACCCGGAGTGCTTCGCCGAGATAGCCCCATTCTTACCCCAGCCGAACTTCTTCGAGTCGGGCGTCGTCTCATCCCGTGCGCCGTTCGGTCCCGGCATGCCGCCGAATAACGGAGGTACATTTTCGAACTGTGCATCCAGCAGGGTCTGAAAAATCATGCTATTGACGGGAGTGCTGTTGCTGCTCTCTCCCCACCACCAGCGGCTGACATTCGAGGCGACGTCCCCGGTGTGTTGCTCGCCCAGCATGATCGACTCCGCAGGTCGGCGTACGGCAGAAACGGTCTGCCCTGGAGCAGAGCCCAAATTCCAAGCCGGGGTCGCCATGATGATGCCGCGCATCTCACCCTGTACTTGGTCCGTTCCGAAAACCGAGTTGAAAGCGTAACTCACTCTTGCGCCAGCATCAGAACCATCTGCCGTGCCCTTGGATGCATCGGCGTCGGACGGACAACGGAAAACATCCAGATTTTTGATATAGGGTAAAACGCGCCCTTGCCAGTACGCCGATTTGCCTTCGGCCGTGTTCCAGTTACCCTCCCAATAGGCATGAACGGGGAACGTTTCGTCGTAATCCTGGGTGTACATGACGACGGAAAGGCCGAGTTGTTTGATATTGGATAGACAAGACGTTTGTCGCGCTTTCTCACGCGCCTGGGCAAAAACGGGAAATAGTATCGCAGCCAGAATAGCGATGATGGCGATAACGACGAGCAGTTCGATTAACGTGAAGGCCACACGGTGGCGGAAATAATTGGGTAGGTTCGACGATGTTTTCATTTGAATGCTCCTGTGCAAAAAATTGGAAGTGTGCGTCTATCACCATCGGGCGACAGATCCGTTGATAAAGGGAACCGTTGGAAGATATTCACGATGGTCGTTACGATAAAGCCTCCTTTTTTTCCGGTGATACGGGAGCAGTGCTTGCGCGGATAACGAGTTCGCCGCGATGCACAATGCGCCTTGCCGGGCCGTCGTAGACCCCTTCAAGGCGTTCTGTCAAAAGCTTGACCAACGAGTCAACCATCGCCGTGACCGGGTGGGACACCGTGGTCAAGGGAATGCGCCCGAACACTGCGGGCGGCTGATCGTCATGCCCGACCACGCTGACATCTTCTGGAACGCTCATACCGAGGCGGAATGCTTCCACGATAAAACCCTGGGCAGTTCGGTCGTTTACAATACAAAGACCGGTCGGTCGATCCTGCACAGGCATCAATGCCCATTCCCGTGCTACTACCACCCCACTCTCTTCTTGCAGGGCGATATCCCCGCCGCGGAAGTGCCATTCCTCGCGGTAGGGAACATCATATTCGCAAAGCGCGCGGCGGAACCCGTGATAACGCGGTCCGTAATGCCGGTCTAGGCCGACCTTGTAGAAGCCAAGCCTACGATGTCCCAGGCTAAGAAGGTGGCGTGTCGACTGATAGGTGTTGTCTGCCTCGTCAAAAATCACCTGATCGCTTTCGATTTGGATCGGATCCCCGTAACATAAGCAAGCGACAACCCCGCCCTCCTCGGCAAAGCGGCGCAATTCCTCGATAGCGTCCGGGTGGACACCGGCCGCCGCGCAAACGATGCCGCGGGGTCGTTGCATCCGTAAATCCCGCATGAGGGACACCTGTTCCGGCAAATTGAACGCGGCATGGAAATCGTAGCCGTGGATAGGAGCACGGTAGCCGGCGGCATACAAAGCCCGCTGGATCAGCAGAAGTTTCTCGGTACCGACACCCTGGTCGAGCGTGAGCGTAAACAGAGCGATGAGATCCTCAACGCGACCCGTGGCGAGGCGGACGGCATGTGGATTGGGGGCGTAATCCAGTTGCCGGGCGGCATTCAGAACGAGTTCGCGCGTTTCTGGGGCAACGAAGCGCTTTCCCGAAAAGGCGAACGATACCGTAGCCGTTGTGACGCCGGCGGCGGCGGCAACGTCGGTGATCGTAGGAACTTTTTTGTCCGTATTTGTTCGAGTTCTTCGCATGACATCCTACACGTAACCGCTTACGTAAGCGGTTACGTACATAATATCTGTGTTCATTTACTTTGTCAAGACCCCATTCAAGCGACTGCCGTGGAGCAACCAGTTGACCCCATTCCTGACTTGTTTGTGTCAGAGACAGCTATAATGACCATCTCGTGACGACGGCAAAAGTCGACATGGTAGCCTAGCCCGGTACTTGGTCGAGTAACCCATCGAATATGGCATAGTTGCATTCGTGCCTTTCGCGGTAAAGCAGATTTTTCTGAGCAGTGATTAGAGGCCGGGATTACCCCAAGGTTGTCTAGTCTGTGAATCGTTGACAGACTAGACAACCTTGCGATACGAGAGAGAATTCAAATACGGGGCTTACCTTCACTTACCCCTCACCTATATGTTCCTCCCCCACTTCGGCGGGGAGGTACCGCGCGATCAGAAGACAAACATCGTCTCGGAACGTGCCCTCGGCGTATGCTGAAGTGTCGGCGACGATCCGCGACGCCATTGCCTCAACTTCGGTTTCCTCTCCCTGGGACGCGAACATGGCACGCAATCCGTCCGTGCCCAATAGTTGACGACGGTTGGGACCGGCTTCGGACAACCCGTCCGTGTAAAGGAATAGAACGTCACCCGTCGTCAAACGTGTCGTCGCTTCGGTGAAGATCGCGTTTTCTGACGCCCCCAGAGGGGGACCGGTCGCTTCCAGTTCTTCCACATCTCCGGTTGCGGCGCGACGTATCATACCCGGCTCGTGCCCACACGACGCATAGGTAATCTGGCCACTCGCCGAATCGTAGACGGCGACGAACGCGGTGACGAATCCGACAAGTAGGTCATGCTGGGTCAGTATATGGTTCAGCTGAGTGACGGCATGTCCGGGGGGGTGATAAAGATAAAGCGTAGTTCGCAAGCTGTTTCGTATCAAGGCAAGTTGTGCCGCTGCCGCAAGTCCTTTGCCACTTACGTCGCCGATTATCAGACAGTGATGCCGCTCATCGAGGGCGAAGACGTCGTAGAAGTCTCCGCCGATCTCCGCCTCATCGAGTGCGGGTTTCATGTAAGGAGCCAGCTCCAGGCGTGGTATACGGGGGGGAGTCGATGGCAAAAGCGCGTTCTGCAGTTCGGCAGCGATCCGATGCTCTCGATAATGGACGCGGCTGATATCCAGGGCACTTCGCGTTTGCACCGCTATCGTTTCCACCAGAGTGATCTCTCCCGGCGTCCAGTCCCGGGCTTCGTCCGCCATAGCAACGGCTAAAGTGCCGACCAGTGTCCCGCCGTCATACAACGGGACGCTGATCAAGGAGCGAACACGTGATGACTTCAACGCGCCCGACATGGCAGTGGACCATGCCCCGTCATGAGTATCTTGCATGACCAGCGTTTCGCCGGCGGGATAATAGTCGGCGGGGGTTACATCGAACGACGAAATCGTATATTTTCCGGTCAGCGAGGGCAGGTCAGAGCGTCGGTAGTCTTCCTCGATCCATGACTGGTCGTGCGCCAGATCAAACGCGCTGTAGTAAGCACGGTCCGCACACAACGCCGCCCCAAGGGTACGCGACGCGACGCTTCGTATTTCGCCGGGGTCGTTCGTTCCGCGAATCGCCTGTCCGATCTGATTGATCTGCGTTTCTCGTCGGTACGCGGCATCCACACGCTCCGCTGCCTTTTTCCGTTCCGTAATATCCGTAAACAGTCCGAACGTTTCGGCAAACTCGCCCGCGTCATGCACGGCTGTCACACTGACCAGTGCCCAAACATCACTCCCGTCACGATGCCGTAAACGAAATTCGAGCTGATCGACAGTCCCTTTTCGTCCCAGACTGCGGAGTATCGGAACTCGCTCCACGTCTTCCGGGCAGAATAGGCTGTCAATCGGTTGTCCCAGCAACTGGTCCGGGGCAAAACCGATCATCTGAGCCATGCGTTCGTTGATGAAAGTGATCCGGTCATCGGTGTCTGTTCGCACCACCCCCTCGTTCGCGGTTTCGAGCAGCAACCGGAAGCGGGACTCACTACGAGCGAGTTCATGTTCGCGATTACGCTGCAGGCTACCCATAGCCGATGCGCAGACGCCCACGAACAAGAAGATCCCGACAGACAGTTGATCTGCCGTGGTCGTGATCAGCAAGCTGTCGTGTGGCGGGATCAGAAAGTACACCGCAACCAACACGGACAGTGTGGTCGCCGTCAATCCCCCTCGCCACCCCCCCAGCCACGCACCAACGACGATGGCCGGGAAAAATGTTATAAAGGGAACCTGGGCACCCAGTAACGGCGTGAATGGCAGGCGAAACAACATCGCCACCACGACGCTAACGAGGGCGACGCCAAACTCTTGTAAAGGCTGTTTTGCACGAACCA
>JACMMA010000251.1 GCA_014379275.1 Armatimonadota bacterium
GCACCACGGAAAGCACGGCTTGCGCGAGATCGCAGAAGTAGTTTCGGGAAAGAAACCGCGCCGTTTCCAACACAGGACCTGGTATACCCGCACCATCCCCGGATACCGTCGCAAGAATTTCGCGGACGACAGACTCGTCCAGACCGTCGGGCAAACCTTCGCTGAACCCGGTCACGTATCCGATAGCGGTCTGCTTCCCGAACGGCACAACGACACAGGACCCGGTTTGCAGTTCTGCACACAAGGCATCGGGGACGCGATAGGTGAAGGGTTGCCGCAATCCTGGGGCGTCGGTGTCAACTACGATGGCGGCATACACAGGGATTATTGTACGTCGGATTCGTCGTTTCGCGAGGCGATTCGCCGACGCTCGGTTTCGAGTGGTTCCCGTGCTTCGCGTAAATCTTGTTGCGCCCGTTCGACCTGCCACGCGGCAATCGTCTCCGCGATAACGCGCTTGACGTCGGCGTCGGTAGTGCGCCTACCCTCCAACACTGCGACACGGGTCGTGGGATTGTGGAGACGGTCATTCAGTGACTCGGTCAAATCATCAAGTCGCTTGATTTGCTCCTCGTGCCGCTTGAACTTCTCGTCGATGATGACGAGCTGCTTGGAAAAGTCGAATGCCGCCTTGATACTGTCAGCGAGATTCATCCTAGATGGTGCCACCCGCCGACGTTTCGGAGTCACGCAGTATCCGGTTCGCGGACTCCATATTTCGCACAGAGTTTTCTAAGTGGTGTTGGATTCTGTCCATCGTCGTAATGATACTGCTGACAGTTTCGCTGGCATCTCGCAAGGCGTAGGCGAGCACCCCCAACTGTTCCTCCTGTTGATGCGAGAGTGTGCTCGCCGATCTGCGTGCGTTAACCCGGCGGCGAACTACGCCACGTTTCGGTGTGTGGGAAGAAGCGATTTCCATGCCATAATTATACCGTGCGCTTGGGCGAATTCGTTACGATGGGAAGACCTCAGGTGTGCCCCTCGCCACTATGTCGGCGGCTTCATGGACGGTGACAATACGTGCCGCAAGTTCCGAAACCGTGGCGATCTCCTTACCCGCCACTCCGCAAGGAACGATGGTCGCAAAGTTCTCCCGCACTTCCTCGGTAACATTCAGCGCGAAACCATGATGCGTTACCCAGCGCGATACGCGCACCCCGACTGCCGCGAGATACCCGTCGCCCGCCCAAACGCCCGCGTGGAAGTCCGCCCGCTCGGCGCCGACCGCGCCCAACCGGTGACAAGCGCGAATGACCAACTCCTCCAGGGAGCGAACGTACCGGTGCAGGTCCCGGTTCCCTTCGCCGAGTGCGATGATGGGGTAGCCGACCAGTTGCCCCGGTCCGTGATATGTGACATCCCCGCCCCGGTCGCTAGGAATCAGTTCGATGCCCCGGTCCGCATAGTCTTCGGGAATCAGCAGCAGATGTCGTTCGATATTCGCCGATTTGCCGTAGGTGATTGTCGGGGGATGCGTCAGTAGTAGTAGCGTGTCTGGCGCGTCGCCGCTCTGCCGCAAGGCAACCAGTTCCCTCTGACGGCGCAAACCCTCGGAATACGGTATCGGACCTTCGGAAAGCAGATTTAGAATGGAAAGCGCAGCCACACCCCATTGTACAACACGGTACAATTTTGCGTGGCGATCAAGGCACCCATCAAAATCATCGCGGTCGGCAAGCTACGCGAACCGTTCTGGAAAGCGGCACAGGAAGAATACGCGAAGCGACTACAATCGTTCACGACCCGCCTCGAAATCATCGAGGTGTCCGACGAAGCCACCCCCGACGACGCCTCTCCTGCGCAGGAAAATATCGGGCGCGAACGCGAATCGGAACGAATCCTGACAAAAATCACCCCGCGCGACTATGTCGTCGCACTCGACGGTCCGCGCGGAAAATCCCTGACATCGCCAGCCTTCGCCGCGCACCTCGAAACACTTCTCGCGAGCAGCGCGGCTACCGGTTTCGTCTTCGTCATCGGCGGCTCGCTCGGCTTACACGAAAACGTCATCGGACGCGCGGACCTTCTACTATCCTTCGGCATGTTCACCTATCCCCATCAGATGATGCGCGTGATTTTACTGGAGCAACTTTTCCGTGCTGGCAAAATATCAACGGGGCAAGCCTATCATAAGTGACGTTTTCTTCTTTTGTCCTCCCGGACGGGGCCAACCGGGTACCCTCTGGGTGGTTGGATCGTTGTACCTGCAGTGCTCGTTACTGATTAGTGGTTGTGCGTCGGTCCTTTCCCGTGATTCCTGGTTAGTCCCGTTCTCGCGGAGCGAGAACGGGACTAACCAGGAATCACGGGAAAGGACCGACACACAACCACCAACAAGTAACGAGCACCGCAGGTCCAACGATCCAACGTCAGGTTGGCCCCGTCCGGGAGGACAAAGACAAAAGAACCGAGAAGGAAAATTCCCCCAACACGCCGTAGTATTTGGGGAAACAAA
>JACMMA010000252.1 GCA_014379275.1 Armatimonadota bacterium
CGCGGACCTGCGGGCGGTTGCGGCGGGGCTTCGTGCCGACTGGAGCCGGTACGGGAAAACGCTGGCGGCGGCCCTCCTCGAAAGCCGCCCGCTACGAACCCAGACCGTGCGCGAAATGGGACCGTTCCGGCTGTCGCGCTTCTTGACCGATTTAGACCTGTCCAGCGAGAACCATCTCGGCGAAGCCGTCACGCGCAATAGTACCGGCGAAACTCTGTACGCGAAATCGTTCCGCCTGTCCGCGACCCAGACGAAGCGCGCCTTTTTTCTGCAACAGTTGGCGGCGGCGGACTGGGATGTGGACCGCGCGGCAACGGGCTTGAATATGCCGCGGCACGACCTGGTGTTGCGCATCGAGAAGGCGGGATTCAGTTATCTGTTTACGCCGCAGGTGCGGGCGGCGGCGCGAAAAGCACGCGGCATGCGCGGCGATGCCCCGCTCGTCTGACACGCACGCGGGGGGACGTATCGTTCAAACAGTTTCGATGCGGAAGGCGGTCGTACCACCGGGGGTTCTTTCGGCTGCGCCCGCCGCGATCGCGACAGTTTGAACGATACGTCCCCCGCGTGCCCGTGCGCCGTCAACCGGTAAGGCGGGTTGCATCCGGGCGAGACCGCCCGGCAGTTCGCCGGACGTGGTCGAACAAAGGATCGCGGCGACGCCCAAGTCGGTCGCGATTTCCGTGATTCCCTGGCAGAGCGCCTCGGTGCGCCCAACCGCGTCGGGTCTATTGCTCCTAATTATTCCGCCGCTACAACGATTCGTACTGCCATAGGGTGATTCTATGCTGCCTGTGCCCTTATACCGACCGCAAAAGCCATAGCCGAAAAGATCGTTGCTGAAAACGATTACAACATGGTAATCTATTTGCAACAATGTGGCATAGTGGGACAAACGACAGCAAACAGAGACGATTGGTTCGGCGAATCGCCGGGCTGATCGCGTTCGTTTTTGTTTTCGTTTCGGTGACGGTATTCCCGCACCACCATGCGCAACACGATTCATCTTCAGCGGGAGTGACTGTAGCGCGATCCGCCGCGACCAGTCCGTTTTTCGTGTCCGCGCAAGCGGCGGTTCAGTCCGAGAGGTCGCATCATCCCGTCGCGTCGTTCGCCACCGTCGACTGTGCTTCGTGCGACTGGCTGGCGACTGGCATGACTACGCCGGGAACCGTTACGTCAACGGTAGCCATCACGTCCTCGGCAATCGTTCAATTGCTTCTGCAGGTACGTTTCGCCGCACTATGTGCCGCGCCCGTGCCGCGCCGGGGGTTACGCGCCCCACCCCTCGCCTTTGTCTGAGCCACGCGACGAAACACGTCACCGTTCCTGCGACCTGAGTATTGCGCGGTTCGTACACGGTGCCACTCCCGCGACTGATCGCTGTATCACTCTTCCGTGCCGTCCCTGAGCCGTGCCCATGCACCGGGTCTCGGAAGCGGCACCCGCTCAAGATAAAAGGTATTCTCATGAAAACTGTTACCACCATGCCCGCCCGAGGTGGCTTCACGCTGATCGAACTGCTCGTCGTCATCGCGATAATAGCCATCCTCGCCGCGATCCTTTTTCCCGTTTTCGCTCAGGCACGCGCCAAAGCCCGGCAGACCGCCGACCTGTCCAACGTGCGCCAGATCGGCATCGCCATCATGATGTACGCCCAGGATTACGACGAGGCGACCGCCCACACGCACCATGACCTGACGCCGCCGGAAACGATAGCCAACCTGTACACGTGGTACGAACCCCTCAAACCATACGTCAAATCCGACGCCATCTTCCGCGACCCGTCCATGGACGACGACGACCGGATCACGGTGTTCCCGCCGGTGGTCACCATCGACGACTGGAAAAAGTACCGCACCGACTACCTGATCAACGGCTTCTTCTCGCACGGGATTTCCCTGGGCGATATTAAAACACCCGCCCAACAGATCATGATCGGGGAGCGTCACGAAGGCATCGCATTTTTCGACTATCACCCGTGGGGTTCGCCCGATGTCGGTGACGACTGGGAAAAAGGCTTCCTCGACGGCTCCGGCTACCAGATCGGCGATGTCGACACGGATACACAGGTACTAGACTCTAAAAACGTCGGGCGACATAGCCAGGGCAATAACTACGGCTTCGCGGACGGTCACGCGAAATGGTTCCGCTTCTCGCAGACACAGGACCGATCCAAACCGACTACTGACATCAAGAACTGGGGCATGCACAATATCGATAACATGCCGTCGAACGATTGAAAGGGGCGACAATGTACAAGACGATTGTTCCTATTCGCCGACTCACGGTTCCCGGATTGCTGGGTTTGTGCGTGTGCGTATGGCTAATTCCATCCGGGTGCGCCGACCAGAAAGGCATCGGCACATCCAAAGATGATAGCCACCAATCCACGACAGCAACGACAGCGGCTCGCGGCACGATGAAAGCCGGGGCACGGAACCGAAAAATGAAAACAGCGACTCCGCAACCGTAGCATTAGCCCACGATAGAAACAAAACCGGCGCAGTGAGTTATTGCTCGTCGCGCCGGTTTTGTCGCACTCAGTATCAACACCGTTTATTGAAGCATATGATCGGACGTTAAAATACCCCGGTTTGAAGACGCGGTTTTTTTGTTAGAGCCGACATTTCCCAGCCGGTAGCGTCCCCGCTTTCTTAGGCACACGTCTCGTTCCTCTGCCTCACGTTTGTTCTTGCCCTGGCTCTGCCGACGATCTGGGCTGGTCGTGCTTGCCATGGGATCGTCTAACACGAAACGTACCCCATGAAAGAAAGCTACAGCCGAAGGCTCCCACCGGCATGGTCAGCCGACCGTGCCGGGGCGCCGCCCCACGCTTCCTCGCCGTCTAAAGACCGGGGATTCCTCGTGCATTCCGTTGAACCAAACTGAGTTGGTATCATCTCACACGGCTTCGATGCGGAAGGCAGTGGTGCCTCCGGCAGTCCCGACAGTCGCGCCCGCCGCGATCGCGACAGTTTGACCGGGCGTGACCCACCCGCGTGCCCGTGCGCCGTCAAGAAGAGCGGCGACCCGCTCCTCGACGACGGTCGTTTCCGGCACCAGCAGCGGTTGAACGCCCCACGACAGCGCGAGGCTCCGGTATGTAGCGGTGTTCGCCGTCGCGGCGATGATCGGCAGGGCGGGTCGCATCCGGGCGAACTGACGCGCGGTTTCGCCGGACGTGGTCGAACAAAGGATCGCGGCGACGCCCAGATCGGTCGCGATTTCCGTGACTCCCTGGCAGAGCGCCTCGGTGCGCCCAACCGCGTCGCGGTTCAACGCTTCCCGGAGCAGTTGGGCATATGGCAGGTGCGCCTCGGCGTATTCGGCGGTCGCCGCCATCGCGCGTACCGTCTCGACTGGGAAATCTCCCATCGCCGTTTCGCCCGAGAGCATCACGGCACTCGTCCCGTCGTACACGGCGTTTGCCACGTCGGATACTTCCGCGCGGGTCGGGCGCGGGCTTTTGATCATCGACTCCATCATCTGCGTCGCCGTGATGACCGGCTTCCCGGTATTCACACAGGCGCGGATGATCTGCTTCTGCAAGACCGGAACCTGATGGAGCGGCACTTCGACACCCAAATCGCCCCGCGCCACCATCAGCCCGTCGCACGCCGCCAGAATTTCGTCTAGGTAGGTGATCGCCTCCGGCTTCTCGATCTTGGCAATCACGCGCGCCGCGCTCCCGGCGTCGGCGATCAACCGGTGAACCGGGTCCATGTCGGACGCCCGCCGCACAAACGATACGCCGATGTAGTCGATGCCTTCCCGGATCGCGAACGCGGCGTCGGCGAGGTCCTTTTCCGTCAGCGCGTCGATCTGGAACGACGCCCCCGGAGCCGTCACGCCCTTACGCGAGCGCAAAAGCCCGCCGTGCCGCACCAGGCACCGAACGCCCGCGTCGCTCTTTTCGGTCACGTCCATTTCGATCTGGGCGTCATCCATATACACCAATCCGCCCGGCTGCAGTGCTTCCAACAGCCCCGGCAGCGGGATCGGAATACGCGGCACGGGACCCGGCGCGAACGGCTCGGTCGAAAGCAAGCACTCGCTACCGCGCGGCAGTTCGATGCCCTCGTCCGGCACCTGCCCGATACGCAGTTTCGGACCGCATAAATCCTGATGGATCGCGATAGGACGACCCCGCTCCCGTTCGATCTCGCGCAGGAGTCGGATACGCTCGCCGTGCCACTCGTGCGAGCCGTGCGAAAAGTTCAGCCGCGCCACGTCCATGCCCGCGTCCGCGAGGGCGCGTAACTGCTCCTTGCCCTCCGTCGCCGGACCGATGGTACAGACGATCTTGGTTTTTCTCAACGTGCTCTCCTCCGCAAAAGAACAAAATTGGTCTCGATGTGAACGAGGGTCCAACCCTCTGCCGACTGGTTGGTTAGGATTGTATCCAGCTCTCTGTCCATCCCGAGTTTTTCCCCGTGGTGAAACCAGGCAAGTGCAGTGAATCCATCCGCTCCCTTGGCCAACATCTTGTATTCGTACATCTCATTCTGGGATTCGTGACTATCTGAAATCATTTTCGTATCACCTCGCTCGTCGCCTCAAGATAATGCGGCGCCCCGTACTGCCCGCGGCTGGGACGTAATGAATCACATCCCAGCCTTCCGCACCGAAACGGTTTAGGATGCCTTCCAGGTCCTTGTCGGAACCTAACTTCGTCGTTCCATGCACCCACAACTCGCTGAGAAACCCGGCTTCGAATTCCAGTATTTTGAACTCAAGCGGCTCGTTCGGTCCCCCGTTGTGCTCGCTACTCATGAATCCCTCTTGATGCTGGAAAACGCGGACAGACCGGGGTAGCGGGCGGCGTCGCCCAACTCTTCCTCGATCAACAATAGGCGGTTATATTTGGCGACCCGATCACTGCGGGCGGGGGCACCCATCTTCACCTGTCCCGCGTTCAGCGCGACGGCTAAATCCGCGATGGTCGTGTCCTCGGTCTCGCCGGAGCGGTGCGAAATGATCGCCGTGTACCCCGCGCTCCGCGCCATTTCTACCGCGTCCATCGTTTCGGTCAGCGTCCCGATCTGATTCACTTTGACCAGGATCGAGTTCGCGACGCCGCGCGTGATGCCTTCCTGTAACCGCTTAACATTGGTGACGAACAGATCGTCGCCGACCAGTTGCACGCGGTTCTGCGTTTTCGCGGCGAGTTGCTTCCAGGAATCCCATTCGTCCTCGCCGCAACCATCCTCCAGAGAAATGATCGGGTAGCGGGCGCACCAGTCGGTCCAGTAATCTTCCATCTCGGCGGGCGACAATTCTTTCTTGTCGAGCGTCAGTTGATACTTTCCGTCCTTGAAGAACACGCTACTCGCCGGGTCCAGCGCGAAGTACACATCGCCGCCCGGCGTGTATCCCGCCTTCTGTATCGCCTCCATCATCGCGACCAGGATCGCCTCGTTCGATTCCAGTCGCGGCGCGAACCCGCCTTCATCCCCGACATTCGTCGGCAGACCGCGCCCTTGCAGGACTTTTTTGAGCGCGTGGTAAATTTCGGACCCCATGCGGATCGCTTCGGCAAATGTCTTCGCGCCGGTCGGGACGATCATAAACTCCTGGAAGTCGCTGCCGCCGGGCGCATGCATCCCGCCGTTCAGAATGTTCATCAGCGGGACCGGCATCCGGTGCGCGTTCGGTCCGCCCAGGTAGCGGTATAGCGGCAGATCAGCGGCGGTTGCGGCGGCGCGGGCGACCGCGAGCGACACCGCGAGAAGCGTGTTCGCCCCGAGGTTTCCCTTGTTCGGCGTGCCGTCCTTTTCGATCATCACGGCATCAATGGCGCGCTGCTCCAGAGCGTCCAATCCGAGCAGATCGGGCGCGATCGTGTCGTGAACATTCGCCACCGCTTTGAGAACGCCTTTGCCACCAAATCGCCCGGCGTCGCCGTCGCGCAACTCGACCGCCTCATGCTTCCCGAGCGACGCGCCGGACGGTACGGCGGCACGCCCGAGTGCGCCGCCCCCAAGCCGCACGTCCACCTGCACGGTGGGGTTTCCGCGCGAGTCCAGTATCTCCCGCGCTTTGATGGTTTCGATCCGTGTTGACAGCATGCTCGTTCTCCCTGGGAAAGTGTTCGGTCCGCCACGCCGAAGGGCGTAGATACCATGAACGCTCGCACGTCCTGCCGCGAAGTATACCGGGCAACGCGGGAAAACCGCATGCGCACGCCGGGCATAGGGCATATCCTTGGTTCTGTATTTCCTTCGGACCTCTTAAAACTCGGTATGGAGTCGGAGCGCGATAATACTGGCGGGACCGCGATCACTATTCAAACCAGGGCTACCGACCCACTGGTAGTCCAGCGCAACCGCGGTACCGCGCCCTGACTGGTACGAATAGTACGTCTCCATAATGCGTTCCGAGCCGTAGCGTAAGCCGCCGTCGCCGAGGGCGAGACCGGAGCCGCCTGCGGCGAGGTAATCGCGGTGCTTCGCCGAAACGTCGCTTTGCGCCAACCCCACCCCGATCCGATCTACAGGACGACGCCACCGCACCCCCGACACCTGCACACCGACGGAAGCGAAACGGTCACACTCCGCGAAGTTCGCGCTTTCCGTTTTGCCGTCGTTCCAGCCCAACCGGGCGAACAGCCCCGTGTCACCGCCCTCGGCGAACGGCTGCTCCCAATTTACCCCGAACCCGTACTTCGTCGCGCCTTTACGCCGCACGGTCGCAAGATCGAGTACCCCCGCCGCGAACAGCGCATCACTGTACCGCCGCCGCCGCCTCGGGGTTGACGAAAACATCCAGGTTCGGCAGGGTACGGGAGGCGAGAAACAGCGTGTAGGTGTGTGTGGCGCGGCTTTCGCCGTTCCCCTTCAGACTCGCCGCCCCCGCATACGGGTTGCGTCGCAGGCGGAACTGGCTCTGCCCGATCACGGTCACCTGCCCGCGCACCGAGACGGCACCGATAGGCGCGACATCCGCCCCATTTTGATAAGACTTCGGAGGTCGGGGATCACCGCTCTGCCCGAACGCTCCGGCGGCGCACGGCGCCGCCAGAGTCAGGGAAGCAACAAACACCGCACCGGGGAATGCAAGTGTCTTCATCAATGTAACTGTGTCAGAATCGCTTTGGCAATCAACAGATAGAATACCAAGCCGGTGGCGTCCACCAGCGTGGTGATGAGTGGTGCCGAAACCAGTGCGGGGTCTATTTTCAGCTTCTGCGCCACGAGCGGAATCAGTGAACCGATAGTGTTCGCCCAGATGACGATAATCAGAACAGTTATCCCGACCACGCTGGCGAGTTGTACACCGTTCGCGGTTCGGTCCCACATAAACGCGCGGCCGAACGCGATGGCACCGAGTATCAGACCGAGCAGAAGCCCGCTGATCAGTTCGCGTCCGAGCACACGGCCCGTGTCACGGAACCGTATCTCCTTGAGAGCAATGCCGCGAATAATGGTCGAGACGGTCTGTGCCCCTGTATTGCCGCCCGTTCCAATCAGAAGCGGGATGAAGAAGGCGAGTGCGGTCACCTTCGCCAGTTCGTCATCAAAGTGGCGCAACACGCTACCGGTAGCCGTTTCGGCGGCGAAGAGCAGGACCAGCCAGGTCACGCGCGAGCGCACCACCTGCCAGATCGGGGTGGCGAAGTAAGGAGTGTTCAGCACCCCCGGCTCGACGCCGCCCTGTTTGAGCGCGTCCTCCGTGTTCTCCTCAACCAGAATGTCAATCACGTCGTCCACGGTGATGATTCCCGCGAGATTGCCGTCACGGTCGAGGACGGGCAGGGCGAGGAAGTCGTACCTGCTAATCAAGCGGGCGACTTCTTCCTGATCCGTGTCCACCGTCACCGTGACCAGATCTTTCGCCATCACCGCACCGATTACGGCACTCGCTTCGGCATAGACCAGACCACGCAGAGAAATCACCCCGACGAGACGCTCCTCGCCCGGTCTGCCATCGGCGGGTTCAACGACGTACAGATCCGTCAGTGTTTCCACCTGACGCCCTGCGCTTCGGACGCTGGCGAACGCTTCCTCCACGGTGTCCGTCGCCTTCAAGCGCACGAACTTGTCTACCATCAAGCGACCCGCCGTACGTGGCTTGTACGACAGCAATTCTCGTACCTCGCGGGCATCCTCGGCGGCGCGTGCTTCCAGCTCCTTGATCAGTGGTTCCTGTCGCTCCGGGGCGGCTTCGGCAACGACCTCAGCCGCATCGTCCATCGGCAGACGGTCGAGCAAGTCGGCAATGCGCCCCGGCGGTATGCTGTCAATAAGAAAGCGGACGAGCTGCGGGTCTAACTCGTCGATCACTTCGGCGGCGCGGGCGTTGTCTAACCAGTTGAACAAAGCCAGCGCTTCGGAGCGGGTCAAGAACTCCATCGCCGCCGCGATGTCTGCCGGGTGGGTATGTTCGAGTAATGATGTGAGTGCGGCGGTCCCGCCGTCGCCCAATGACAGGCTAAGCGCGGCTTTAAGCCTCCGGACGAGTTCGTCGTCGACGAGTTCATTGTCCAGACTATCGTTGATGTTCAGGTCGTCGGTGTTTTGCGGTGGCATGGCTGAAGACCCTCCTTAATGGGCGTGCGCACACAAGAATCCCACCGACAGATAGGTCGGCGGGCGGTGTCGGGCCGTCAGGAGGGGGCGTATAACGCCGACAAGGACAGAGGAGCGGTGGCGGGGGTAGCTACTCCCCGCACCCCTACCAATGAAGGTGAAGAGGTTTGATCGAAGTGAGCCTACGCTCGCCGCCGCGCCCGACTGCTGCCACCTGAGAAGGCGTTGCTGCTGCCATCGAGACGACCGCTGGTACTATGACTGGAATCGTTGGACATGATTTTTGTCGCTCCCTGAAGCCTTCGGTCATCGGCATACGATACGCGGATGAAATAGGCGGCACTGGACGACGAGGGATTGTACCAAAGGAACGCAATGTGCGCAAGGGTGGATAGACGCCCTCAGAATAAGTCGCATTTTGCACCAGGGTAGTCCCTTCCACAACGCGTTGCCTTAGCTTCCCTCGTCATGCTGGAATGTACCCACAGACCGGTTTCTCCTGCAACAATGATGTCAGTCATCGGGCACCTGACGAAAGTTAGTGCCCGCTTACTCTCCAAAGCCGGTGTCGCGCGACCGATTTTTTTGCTATCTTGAACTGTCGAGTGAACCGTGGAACCGGTGATCGCGTTCGTTTGGATATTAGCACCGGTTCCTAGAATCTATTGTATCGAAAGACGATTAAACATGGTGCGATTTATCCATTCAAACGGTGCCCGCTTAGCCTACCAGGAAGCCGGGCAAGGAATAGAGACGATGATTCTCGTGCACGGTTGGGTGGATCGCCACGAGACGATGTTGCCGTTGGCGGCGCGGTTCGCCAAACGATACCGCGTCATCGCGGTGGATTTGCGCGGGCACGGGCTGAGTGAAAAAACAGAGAAAGGGTACGGCATCCCCAGCCTCGCGGACGACATCGCCGAAACGTGCCGCCAACTGCACGTCCGTAAACCGATTCTCGTCGGGCACAGCCTGGGCGGAACGATCGCGCTGGAAGTCGCGGCGCGTCACCCGGATCTACCCAGAGCAGTTGTCGCCCTGGAAGGCGTCATCCTGATGCCGGAGTCGGTCCGAGCGGCGACCCGCCCACTGGGGGAAGCGTTACGCGGTCCCCACTGGAAGGACGCCATGCGCGGCTTTATACAGTCGAACTCCCTACCGACGGACGACAGGCAGCTGATCGATACCGCCATGCGGGAATTCGAACGGTTGCCCCGACACGTCCACACCGGCATATTCGACGCCGTCACGGGGTGGGACGCGGAGCAGGCGGCCCGAAAATGTAGGGTGCCAATTCTCTACGTAGACGCGGGGAGCGGACTCAGCGACCTGGCGAAATTCCAGGCACTCTGCCCGAGGCTGGTCACGGGGAAAACCGTGGGAGTGGGTCACAACCAGATGATAGCGACTCCAGAGCAGGTAACTGCAATGATCGAGCGTTTCGTTATAGTTTCTTTGAAAAACAACCAAATAGCCACGGATATATACAGAAAGGGTTACAATTATGAAAGATTTTTATGTTCCTAAAGCGAGCGGTCCTATCGTCGAGATGGGGAACCACCGCGGCTACGTCAATGTGCGGTCCGAAACAACGGTCGGCGGCTTCTCCATGTCCCATGTTCAGGTGGATGCGGATGGCGGGGTGCCGCCGCATATCCACCGGCGTGAGGACGAAGCGTTTTACGTCTTAGAAGGACTCTTCGAGTTTATTGTCGGGGCGGACGCGTTCATTGCGGGACCGGACGATACGGTCGTCGGACCGCGGGACGTGATGCATACGTGGCGGTGTATCAGCCCGGAGGGTGGCCGGGTTCTCATTTTCTTCACGCCGGGCGCAAACATGGAGGCGTTCGCGTTCGGTTTCGCCCAGAAAGTGAGCGAGTTTGCGGTAGCCGGACCCGCCGCGATGGCGGCATTCGCCGCGCAATACGGCATCGAAATGTTGCCCCCCCATTTCGAAACGCTACCCTCCCAGTAAATATGCGCACCGAAAAAACACGCGGCGGATCGAAGAAGACCGGCGAAAGGAATCCCCCCTTCGCCGGTCTTTTCCGACCGGACGAGTGAAAGCATCTTAGCCGCCGCATACGGCGTGGCACCGATGGGAGCCACCGCGCTATGCCGCGGTTTTTTGTGCGAGAGAACGAAATGATCACGAAAGTACACAGAAGATATTGGCAGTAATGAAAGATTTTTATATTCCCAAGGGCGATGGCCCGCTTATCGAGATGGGAAACCATCGCAGCTATGTCAAAGTATATTCCG
>JACMMA010000031.1 GCA_014379275.1 Armatimonadota bacterium
CACCTGGAAGAAGCGGTCGCGGAAGCCCTCGCCGTCGCGGAGGGCGCGGGGTTGCCGCTCCAACTCTCGCACCACAAAGCCGAACGCCGGGCGAACTGGGGCAAAGTGACGCGAACTCTGGCGATGGTGGACGCCGCGCAGGCGCGCGGCGTGGACGTGCTCCTCGATCAGTACCCGTACACGGCGTATCAGACCAGTCTGGCGACTATCGCTCTGCCGCCGTGGGCGGTTGCCGGTTCGCCGGAGGCGCAGGCCGCGAAGCTCTCCGACCCCGCGTTTCGCGCCAGAACCCGCGACGCGATGCCGCATATCGGCGTGGACTTTTCGCTCGTGCAAATTTCCAACTGCCCTGGACACCGCGAGTATCAGGGGCGCATGCTTTCCGACATCGCCGCCGACACGGATCAGGACGTGCACGACGTGATCCTGGATATTCTTTCCGAGAACGAGGGCTGGGTTTCGGCGGCGCACTTCGCGCTATCGGAGGCGGACGTTTCCCACATTCTGAGCGATGACCGTGTGATGATCGGCTCCGACGGCGTCGCGACCTCGCCGTCGTCGCCGGGAACGTCGGACCGCCCGCACCCGCGTACCTACGGCACGTTCGCCCGGATTTTTGGTCGATACGTCCGCGAGCAGGGGGTTCTCACGTGGGCGCAGGCGATCCGCCGCATGACCTCGCTCCCGGCACAGCGTATCGGTCTGACCGGGCGCGGCATTCTAGCGACGGGTTCCGTCGCCGATGTCGCGGTATTTGACCCGCAAACGGTGGGCGACGCGGCGACGTTCGACGCGCCGCATGTGTACGCACGCGGCATCGAACTGGTTTTCGTCGGCGGTACGCTCGCGGTCCGCGACGGTGTTTTGACCGGGGCGCGTTCGGGTGCAGTCCTGCGCCGGGGCGGGGACAATACAGTGAAATGAAGACACGTAGCATGGGTTTAGGTCTGAGAGAAGACGATGTACATACCGAAACATTTCGAGGAAACTCGCATGGAAGTTTTGCACCGGTTGATCCAGGAGTATCCGCTGGCGACTCTGGTGGCGCAGTCGGCATCTGGCTTGACGGCGAACCATATCCCGCTCCACCTTGCCCCGGACCCGGCACCATTCGGCAGTCTGCGCGGGCATGTCGCTCGGGCGAATCCACTTTACACGGACGGCATACCAGATGGCGGAGTGTTAGCCATTTTTCAGGGACCGGACGCCTACATCACGCCGTCCTGGTATGCGACGAAGCAGGAACACGGCAAGGTCGTGCCGACGTGGAACTATGCGGTGGTCCATGCCCATGCGACCATCCGGTTCATCGATGACCCGGTGTGGATACAGTCTCACTTGGAAGACTTGACAACGGAGAACGAGCAGTCGCTCGCGGAGCCGTGGGCGGTATCGGACGCACCCGAAGAATACGTCGGGAAACTTATTCGTGCCATCGTCGGGATCGAACTGACCATCACCCGGATAGTCGGGAAGTGGAAGGTGAGTCAGAACCAGATCCCGGCGAATCAGGCGGGCGTCGTCGACGGCTTGCGACAACGCGCCATCCCCAACACCGGACCGATGGCAGATTTAGTCGCTGATAGAGCGAGGCCGATTGGCTGACCCGACCGCGCTACTCGTCTTCCGCTTTGTCGGCGTCGCCGGGCTTGGTTTCGCCGAACGTCATCGCCCAGCGCACGTCCAGGGCTTCCCATTCGTAGATCGCGCCGTTGCCGCCGCCGTTCCAGTAGCGCGAGCCGGTCGGGGAGTACGGACCGTCCGGCGCGTTGATCCGGGCTAACTGTTCGCGGTCCCC
>JACMMA010000253.1 GCA_014379275.1 Armatimonadota bacterium
CGGACGCGCCCGACGGCTCCGACGGGGTGAAGACCGGAATCACGACCTGCCGCACCAGTGACACGCCGGGCGGCAGTCCCAGAAAGTCGGACAATCCCGCCTCGCCGCCGCTGAGCAAGCCCCGGTCCAGAAGGTTCACCACCGAGCGGCGGCGGGCGTCGATCTCCCCCGGCGAAAGCGAACCCGCCGACGCCGGAGCCGCGCCGAGAAACCCGAGCAACGTCCGCGCTTCCTCGGGACCGATCACCCCCGCTTTGAGTTGCGCCAGCACCGCGTCGCTTTTCGCTTTGTTCGTGTCGGCTTCCACGCGGGCGCGGTCGTATTCCACTTTGCCCGCCTCCGCCGTGATGCGCCCGGTTTCCGCGACGATCCGGTCAAGGTCCGCCGCCGAGCGCGGGGGGATCGTCGGCAGTTGTGCCGCCAGCGCCGCCGTTTCCGCGACCAGCTTCGCCGCCTGTGCCTCCCGGAAAGCGACCCCACTCGGGTCGGTACCCGCAGCCGGTGGCAGGATCAGATACGGTCCCAACTCGCGCTCGGCATCGTCGCGCAGCCGCCGCGAGTAGTCCGTCGCCGCACTCGGTCCCGCGACCGTGACCCCGGAGCCGGCAAACCCTTCGTCGCTCCCGTCGCGCGCCCGCATTTCCAGCACCTCCGCCGCGATGATCTTCGCGACGGCGCGGCGGAAAAGCGGCTGGAGGGCGGCGGTCGAAAGCGAAACCGGCTCGATGCGCTGTTCCTGCGCCTCCTGCTCATACGATTTGACCGACGAAACATCCGCGCCCGCCTGCGCCGCGTCACCGCCCGTGAGCAGATTCAGCCGCGCCAGAGTCAGGATTTCCGTGTCGGTGATAGAAAGAACCGTTGCCATCGCGCTCCAAACTCCTTTCTGTCTTTTGCCTCACCCCCCCTCCCGCATCGGAATGAAGGAGGGGGAGAAGGGGGAAAGCACTACAAGCCGCCCGCTGTAATGGTGGAATTTTCGAGTGGGTACGCCTGGTGCTCGTTCCGTTCGGCGTCGGCGATCCCCGGACCGTCGAGCGGGAACGCGGATTCGGTGTCTTTGTCCTCGACCGGCAGTGCGGATAAAACCTGTTTCGCCTGACGCTCCGACTCCGGGATACCGCTGTCCCCCGGCGCGAAGGCGTTATCGGCAACCGGGGTTTCCCTCGGCAGTGCCGCCATTAGCGTAAACTCCGTTTTCGCATCAGCCTGCCCCCGTGGATTTGAACGCGAAGTGCGGCAGACCGTAGCCCGCGTTGTGCCGCGCCCGAACCCCGTACACATAAATGTCGCGCATGAAATCCGTTTCCGTCGTGCCGTCCGTGCCATCGAGGGCTTGCATTTCCGGCGCGATCCGCTGCTGCAAAAAGAACGGGCGGATCGGGTGCGAGTTGTCCAGCAGGTGCCATTCCGTGGCGGAGGTCAGGCGCGGCGAGGCGACCGGGATCAGTTCGCCGAACAGCGGGTTGATCGCGCTCTGCCCGGCCCCGCCGGCCGCGTTCGCGTCCGGGGTCATCGCCGAGTTGACGAGCCGTTTCGCCGTCCACCACAACTCCGGCGGGACGAGTAAATGGGTCGGCTTCACCATCGCCGGTTCGCCGTTGTCCAGGGGAATCCGCATCATCTGCGAAACAGCCGTTTCCAGGTTCTCCGCCGTCAGCGCGAGCACATCCAGATTTGTGTAAGTCGTTCCGCCGGTCGCATGCTCCCCGTAGAACGGTGCCCCGTCATACGCCAGATTGTTCTCGCCCGACGCGATCAGCTCGAAGATCAGCTTGTCGTAATGCGCATACGCCTGCTCGACCATCTGCATGATCCGCACCCGGACATTACCAGTCTGGTCATCTTCCAGTACTTCGCGCTCGAAGCCGATGGTGGATTCCCACTTCTTATTTTTGAGGGCAAACCCGTACTCACCTAGCGCGGTGATCTTGCGCTCGTCGATGAACTCCCGCATCACCGGCACCTGCGAAAGCCAGGCGTATTCCTCGCTCGCCTGCGTGGACTGCACCACCGTGGCGAGTTCGCGCCACATGCCGGGGCGGAGCGCGAGCGCGTCCGCGAAAATCGTCAGCACAAGCGCGGAAAAGTGCCGCACCACATCACGAGTTACTGTAACACCCATAATCGAATCCTTTCCGGATCTATCCGGTCCCGGTACGCGAAAAGTCCCTTTTCGCGTACCGGACACCCAATCGCTTTAACCTAACCCGCGGCGCGGTCGATGCGGACGCGCACTTTGCCACCGGCTATCAGCGCGACGACATCGCCGACATACAGATCGTTCGCCGTGGTCGCGGCGAGACCGACCGTGTGGTCGTCTACCGCGTAAACCTTTTTGCCGAGGGCCGTCTGCGTCACCGCGCCGCCGGAAAAATCGAGGATAAATGTCCCGGTCTTTTCCACTCGGACGCCGACGTCGCCCGACACCCCGGTCGCGTTATCCGCGCCTTCCAGGGCTACGCCCGCGAATGTCAGCCCGGCGGCATCGCTCGCTTTGCTCAGGAAACCGGACGCGTCCACGACGGCGACCAGGGCCCCTTTGTAGATCTTCGTCGCCCCGAGAACGCGGTACGCGACCAGGTCGCCCTCTTTACGCTCCCCGTCATAATTCGTGGTTAATGCTGCCATCCGTGGGCTGCTCCTTTCAGATTCGCGGCAAGTTTCGTCGGGTCCACCCCGTGACGCTCCGCGAGCGATTTGATTTGCGGGGTGACCGCGTAAACGGGCTCCCCGGTTCGCGCGCCGCCCGCGCCGGGTAGCGAGAACCGCGCTGCCGGGATCGCCGCGCCGCGCGGCTGCACGACCGGCATCGCTTCCAGTAGCGCGAGCACATCAGCCGATACCGAGCCGTTCGAGCCATCGGAGAACAGTACCGATGTGAGGGCGGAGTTTTCGCGCCCCGGCGCGGATAACAGCCGGGATGCCGGTTCCATCATGGCGGGCGTTAACTGCCCTGTCGCCGAAAACTTCGCCAGTGTTTCGGCGACCTGGACCGGGTTCAAAAAACCGGTACCCGGGACGCGCGGCGTCGCCGTCACCGCGACATGATCGAGCACAAACCCGCCGTCGTCATGCGCCGCGAACCCGACCGAGAACTTCCCGGCGTCGCGCGCTTTAATGTGCTGATGGATCCCTGCCGAAAACACGATGGCGCCGTACAACTTGCCGCCTTTATGAAACAGCGCGACCACTTCCCCGAGTGGGTCGAGCGGTCCGTTACGGTGCTCGGTGTTGACCCGCACCGGCTCCGTGCTCACCTGGAACCGGGCGACGACCTGGTCGAGATCGTCCGGCGTGACCGTGACGCCGACATCGCGGTATTCGCCTGCCTCGAACAGGCAAACGGGCACCGGCTGGTCGGCGACGGTCGCCGCGAACAGCAGCGGCGACCCCGGCGAAACAACAGAAAGCATGAGAAAAAC
>JACMMA010000254.1 GCA_014379275.1 Armatimonadota bacterium
ACGCCCGCTAAAGATATCAAAAATCAGGTCGGCGGCGGCGCGGATGCGTACGGGAAATGGATGGCGGAAACCCTGAAACCGACCATTGATCGCGCTTTCCGCACGAAGCGAGACGCCGCGAACACTGCCATCGGCGGGTCGTCGCTCGGCGGATTGTTCTCCCTGCGCCAATCGCTGACCGCGCCGACGGTGTGGGGCAAGGCGGCAGTGCTGTCACCGTCCGTGTGGTGGGCGGACCGCTCCATCCTGCAAACCGTGAGCGGCGCACCGAAAAAACCGGTCCGACTCTGGGTAGACATCGGCACGGCGGAAGATAAGGAAGGCCGCGCCGTGAAGGACACGCAGGCGTTGCGCGACGCTCTGCTCAAACGCGGATGGAAGTCGGGCATCGACCTCGCCTACAAAGAAATTCCGGGAGCGGGTCACAACGAACCGGCGTGGGCGGCGCGGTTCGGCGAGGTGCTTGTGTTCTTGTTTCCTCCTGTGATTTCTCCTTCCCCCGGGTACCCTCTGGGTGACCGGGGGAGGGAGAATGCGCGGGGGGAGAAACTAATCCCGCGCCAGCGATTCGCCGTCGCTCTCCAAAGCCGCCACAACCGCGTCGCCCATCTCCGCCGTGCCGACCGGAGTTTCCCCGGTGACGGCAATGTCGGCGGTGCGTAGACCACTATCGAGGACACTGGCGACGGCGGACTCAATCGCTAGCGCGGCGTCTTCCGCGCCGAGCGAGTAACGCAGCAGCATCGCGGCGGAAAGGATCGTGGCGAGTGGGTTCGCGATCCCCTGCCCGGCGATGTCCGGCGCGGAGCCGTGACACGGTTCGTACAGCCCGAACGTCCCGAACGCGGTCTGGCGGGTGCCGAGCGACGCCGAGGGGAGCATTCCCAGCGACCCGCAAAGCATCGACGCTTCGTCGGACAGCACATCGCCAAATAGGTTCTCCGTGACGATTACATCAAACTGGCGCGGGTTGCGCACGAGTTGCATGGCGCAGTTGTCGACCAGCATGTCGGAAACATCCACGTCGGGGTATTCTTTCGCAACCTCGTGAACCACGGTCCGCCACAACCGCGACGTCTCCAGAACATTCGCCTTGTCTACCGAGCAAAGTTTTTTACCGCGTTTGCGTGCCGCCTCAAATGCGATCCGGGCGATACGCACGATCTCCGGTTTGGTATAGACACAGGTATCCACGGCGCGTTCACCGTCGTTGGATTTCGGCTGCCCGAAATACAAACCGCCGGTCAGTTCGCGCACGACGAGAACGTCCAAGCCGCCTTCCACGATGTCGGCGCGGAGCGGGGACGAGGACGCGAGTGCGGGCGAAAGCGTCGCGGGGCGCAGGTTGGCGAACAGTTCAAGATGCTTGCGGAGTGGCAACAATGCGCCGCGTTCGGGTCGCAGATCGGCAGGTTCGATCGCGTCATATTTCGGACCACCGACGGCACCGAGCAAAATCGCGTCGGATTGTTTGCACAGTTCCAGCGTCGCGGGCGGCAGCGGGTGCCCGGTCTCGTCATACGCCACGCCGCCGACCAGGGCCTCGGTCAGCGTCAGGTCGAGGTCGAAGCGTTCTTCAAGGGCGACGAGGACTTTTTTCGCCTCGGCAATAATTTCGGGACCGATTCCGTCCCCGGCAAGCACGGCAATAGTTGGCATGGTTCCGGTAGGTTCGCGCTATCGAGGCGCTATTCCTGTCTCGCGGTCCGTCGAAGTTCAGTCATCCTTTCACGAAGTTGCGGGTGGCGATTACTTGCCCTTGTTCTAAACCTTGCTCTCGTCCTTCTTCCAGAATTGCCTGAAATGTCGATGATTTTCGCATTCGATGTACCTTTCCCAGCATAAGTTTTGCAAAGGCGGCCGTGGCGCGCCCCGAATAGTACGTAAGTCGCCGCCCATAGATCGTTCGCTGCGCCGTCTGAGAGCCGGTTAGCGGCAACGGCTTTATCCACGAATTGTGTCATCCGTCCGTATCGGTCCTCGCCTTGGGATGATTGTGTACATACTTCGTCAGGAAATTTTCGATGTCGACATAGATCGCCCCAGATTTCTCCGGAGAGAAGTTTTCCGGCCATACGGTGGTCGAACTATATTTCGCCCCGCGAGATCAGCACCGGTTAAATCGGCTCCGGTAAGGATCGCATAATGAAGCCCAGCATTTTTCAAGTTGGCGTTTACCAGAGAGGCACCCGTCAAGTCCGATTCGTTTAAATACGCGTCTTCCAGATCGGCGTTTGTCAACACTGACCGAGTCAGATTCGTGTTGATCAAACTCGCTTCCTTCAGATCGGCCTCGTCAGATCGCGTCCGCTCAAGTCAGACTTAGCAAGATCGGGAGGCAAATTTCCATCTTCACGGTCTTGAGCATGTAAAGATGCAAGATAGCGTCCGAAGCCATCGGCACGCGGCGGCACCTGAACTTCCATCATGATTTCACGAGTGAAGCGATGTCGTATCTTTGCCATAGTGGAATTTACGCGCCTTTTTCCAGGAACCGCCGCGCCGTCTCCGCCATCATCGAAATCCCCGCTTCGAGCGGTGCATCGCCGAAATCGTATTTGGGCGTGTGCAGGAGATATTCGCAACCGGTGCCGAGGCGGAACATCGCGCCGGGTACTTTTTCCAGGTAATACGCGAAGTCTTCCGCGCCCATCGTCGGCTCCGGGAGTTCGACCACGTTCTCCGCGCCCAGAACGTCGCGTCCCACTTCGCGCAGAAGATCGGTGACGGCGGTATCGTTTACCGTGACCGGGGTTCCGTGGCTATATTTGTACTCATATGTCGCCCGGTGCGCGGCGCAGATTCCGGCGATCACCCGCTCGATTCGCTCGGGCAGGGTTTTGCGCACGTCGGGGGAAAGGGCACGCACGGTCGCGCCCAACTTCGCCGTGCCGGGGATGATGTTCGTCGCCGCCGGGGTTCCGGCGAAGAACTGCGTCACCGAGATTACGGCGGGTTGCACCGGGGAGATTTCGCGGGAAACGATACTTTGCAGGTTGCTCACGATCTGTGCCCCGATAAAGATCGGGTCGACCGTGTCATGCGGGTACGCGCCGTGCCCGCCCTTGCCGGTAATCGTGAGCAGAAACTGGTCGCTCGACGCCATCACGGGACCGTTACGCACACCGATCACGCCGGGGGCGAGCACGGGCCAGCCGTGGAGCATGACAATCGCGTCCACGTCGTCCACGACGCCCGCCGCAACCATCACGTCCGCGCCGCGCACCGTTTCTTCGGCGGGCTGGAAGACGAGTTTGACGCGACCGGGCGGCAGGTCGGCTTTCAGCGCGTTCAGTACCAGTGCCGCGCCCATCAGGTTCGCCGTGTGTCCGTCGTGCCCGCACGCGTGCATGACGCCGGGTACCATGCTTTTGTAGGAGGTTTCGCGCTCCTCGTGGATCGGCAGGGCGTCCATGTCGCCGCGCAACGCGAACGTCCGCTCACCGCGCCCCTGCCTGGACTCGATGACACCGACCACGCCCCACGTGTCGCCTATCCGTGTCTCATGCGCGATGCCATGCCGGGTCAGCCATTCGGAAACGATGCCCGCCGTGCGCTCCTCCGAACCGCTCAGTTCGGGGTTGCGGTGCAGATCATGGCGCAGGGCGACAATTTCGGGCAAAACGGCGGCGACGGCTTGGCGCAGGCGGGGCAAAAAGAGTGCGGTTTCCATGTGGCTATTATACAGCCAAGGGGTACGGAAGAACGCGAAAAAATCAAGGGAGAATGGGACGACTCGAACGCCCGACCCGTCGCTTTGTACGCGATAACCATTTGCCAGCGACCCGCCCGAAAGCGGATAAAGGTCGGAAACGGTATGACTGCTCTAACCACTGAGCTACATTCTCCATAAACAGGCGGTTCAGGTAAGGAACGCGGTGGGAATAAACCGAAACCGTTTCCGGTACGGTCCAAGAGTCGAACTTGCTGTGCCAGATAACCCACTCACTTCGACCCGAACCGAAAGATGCGGCGGCAGGAGTTGCACCCGCGACCTTCTGAGCCAAGATAACCGACTTCTAACGACCCGAAACACTCGGATAAGAAGGCGAGGTCGAAAACCCGGCTTGCGCCGGAATCAGACGCTCTACTACTAAGCCACGCCGCACACGAAACAAGCGCGAACCGGCAAAACCGGACCGATGATTGGACTCGAACCAATGACCCGATAACCATTCACCGACGGCTCGGAAACCAAGCAAAGGTTTGGAAAACGATAACTGCCCTACCGACTGGGCGACACCCGTCCGCCTCACCGATCCGCGCTTGCGAATGCTATATCGAACCGGGGGCGGCATGTGTTAAAGAAATATCTTTCGTTCTCGGCGACCAAAATATAGGAATGGACGCACTCAATGGGCGAAGGAGATTGAAAAGCAACCCCATGCCGTTTATCACCGACCTATGGTACTCACACCGCGCCCGTGCCGGGGACAGAAAAGCGTTCGACGCCCTGTTCCACCGGTATTCGCCCCGCGTGTACAACCTGCTCCGCCGACTCGGAGCCGCGCCCGCCGAAGCCGAGGACCTGTCCCAGGAAACGTTCGTGACGGCGTTCGGGTCGCTCCCGTCGTGGCGCGAATCGGGTGCCTTATCCACCTGGCTTTGCGGCATCGCCGTCAACAAGTACCGCGCCGCCCACCGCCGCGCTTCTAGCCGCGTCGATCTCGCCGACGACGACAGTGTGTGTGAGAACGTGCCCGCCCCGCCGGGCGACGACCCGCTCGCCCACTTGACGCGCGACGAGACGGGGCGACAGTTGCAAGCCGCTATCGCCGCGCTCCCCGACGGTTGCCGTGAAGCCTTCGTGCTCGTTTACACGGAAGAGTTCGCCTACCGGGACGTAGCGCGGCTACTCGACATACCCGTCGGCACCGTTCAGTCCCGTTTGAACCGGGCGAAGCGGCTTTTACACGCCCATTTATCCGAGTATATGGGAGCCGCGACATCCCCCATGCCCGCGAAAGGAACAAACTTTCATGTCCTCTAAACCCACTTTCGATCAGAACCTGCGCCGCGCCGCGAAGCGGTTGCCTTCCGAAGCGGTCCCCGCCTCGCTCGCCGACCGTGTCCTGGGCACGCTACCCCTCGCCGCCCCGCAAAAAAGTCGCCGGTTGTTCGTGACGCGGCTCGCCGCCGCCGGGCTCGCCGTCGCCACCGTCGTTGTCGGCTTGTCTCTCGCCCCGCAGACGCCGTTTGTGAAACGAAGTAATGCCGCAGGAATGCGCGAGGCGGTCGGGCGCGCGAAAACATGGCACTTCGTCGGTTGGCGTCTTGTCAAGGGCGAGCGGGTCCGCTGGGAGGTATGGGGGCAACGCTCCCCGTTCCTGTACCGCGAAACGATTGGCGAGGAAGTGCTGCTCGATGACGGGACGCGGCGTATCCATCTCCTGCCCCCGGAAAATGGCGGCAAGCAACGGGGTGAGTGCCTGATCACGCCGAGTAGACTCCTGGATAACTTTGTTTCATCGGACGAGGCGAATGGTGTCCACACGGGGTTCCTCGCCGGGATCGGCGGCGCGGACGTGGTGTCGTACTTGACGCCTGTTACCGGTGATTCCTGGCATCTCGAACATCAGTCCATCAAGGTTTGGGGAGAAACACCGCGCCGGGAGCGGGCTATCCTCACCGTGGACGCCGGAACATTACTGCCGACACGCTATACGGTGACACAGGAAGCCTATCCGCTGGTCAACGACGCGGCGGCGTTCATACCACACGGCGTGAAGCCTTTGAGCGTGACCCGAACGGCGGACTTAATGCCCCGATACGACGTGCCACTCCCCGCGAACATTTCGCAACTCGTGCCGCCTGCGACCTACCACGTCACCGATGCCACGAAAACGCTGTCCGGCGTGACCCGCGACGGTTCGGTTTGCACCCGCGAAGGGGTAACGCTACGTGCGACGGTTCTCGGGCGGGACGCACAAGGCAACGTCCGCATGGGCATCCA
>JACMMA010000255.1 GCA_014379275.1 Armatimonadota bacterium
ACCGGCAAGACGAACAAAAATATAGTCGCGCTACTCAACGCGGAAGGCGGTCAGGCGAACGGCGTCGGTCTTGCCGTTGGGCTGTCGGGGAAGGACGCGAACTTGTTGCAAGCCGTGCGGGAGACAGACCGCGGCGATATCGGGTTCGTCGGGCGCATAAACAAGACGAACCCGGAGATACTGCAGACACTCGCCGGGGCGGGTTACATTCCCGTTATTTCGTCGGTCGCCATCGGTTCCGGGGGCGAATCGTACAATGTCAACGCGGACACGGCGGCGGCGGCTATCGCGGTCGCGGTGCGGGCGGAAAAACTGATCCTGCTCACCGACGTTGAGGGACTCTACCGCGACTTCGCCGACAAAGACTCGCTGATCTCCGAAACGACCGTGGCGGACGCCCGCGAGTTGATCCGTTCGGGTGTCGTGGATTCCGGGATGATCCCCAAGCTGGAAGCCTGCTGCGAGGCGGTCGAAGACGGCGTTCCGCGCGCGCACATCATTGACGGACGCCGGGCACATTCGCTTTTGATCGAGGTGTTTACGGACTCGGGGATCGGAACGATGGTCAAACCGGCGGAAACGGGATATCGACCGCTTCTAGTGTAAGGGATCAGAGAACTATAGCATTCCCGCAAAGATGATCCCGGCGTGTCACGGTCGGCGGCGACGTGCATCTGCGATCCGCCACTTCAAACACGAAGGGGTGTTTGAAAAGAGTGTTACTGCAAACTATGAAAACAATTGCACCTATGGAAGCCTATCTTGCACCGAACGTGTGGATAGAATCTGCCCACCCGGATGTACAGCGCGTCGCCCGAGGATTTGACTCGCCCGAGGCGGCATACCGGTTTGTGCGTGACACTGTCCGCCATTCGTATGACATTCGCGCCGTGGACATAACCGCGACGGCATCCGAGGTGCTCGCGGCAGGCCACGGTATCTGCTACGCGAAAGCGCATCTCTTGGCAGCGATCCTACGCGCGATGGGCATTCCCTCAGGGCTTGCTTATCAACGGCTCGTACTTTTCGACGACCCGAGAGACGGGTATTCGCTCCATGCGGTGAATACAATCTACCTCAGGGAGGCGCAACGCTGGGTTCGTGTCGATGCACGGGGCAACAAACCGGGCGTGAACGCACAGTACAGCACAGACAAAGAAATGCTGGCGTTTCCGGTTCGCCCCGAACTCGGCGAGGTGGACTACCCGTGGAACTTTGACACTCCTCCCGCACCTATCCGGAATTTTTACGCGTTGCAGGGGAATATATCGGAGTTGTACGCCCGGTGTTTGCCCGGTATTTTGGAAATAAACGATGACACAAACAGTTAACGAAGTCCAGGTCGAGAACTCACAGGCGCAGCAGTGGGACGCCGACCATGTCATGACGACCTACGCCCGGTTCGGCGTCACTTTCACACGCGGCGAGGGCGCGTACCTGTACGATGCGTCGGGGCGGCGGTATCTGGACATGCTGGCAGGGATCGCGGTATGTTCCGTCGGACATTGCCATCCCTATATGACCCGTGCGTTGCAGGAACAGGCGGCGACACTACTGCATGTCTCGAACCTGTACCTGACCGAGCCACAGGCGCGACTCGCGCGGCGGTTGATCGAGTTGTCGGACTTCGAACGGGTCTTCTTTTGCAACTCGGGCGCAGAGGCAAATGAAGCCGCACTCAAAATCGCCCGCAAGCGCGGGCGCGGCATCCGCGAAAGCAAGACCGGCATTATCACGGCGAAGAACTCGTTCCACGGGCGCACCATCGCGACCGTCACCGCGACCGGGCAACCCAAGTACAGCGAAGCGTTCGCCCCGCTGCCCGGCGGATTCTTCTATGTCCCGTTCAACGACGTAGACGCCTTGCGCGAAGCCGTCAATGGCGACACGGCGGCGATCCTGCTCGAACCGATCCAGGGCGAGGGCGGTATCATCCCGGCAACCCCCGAATATATCAAAGCCGCGCGTGATCTGGCCGAAAAGAATGACGCTCTGTTGATCATGGATGAAGTGCAGACCGGTGTCGGGCGCACGGGAACTCTATGGGCGTACCAGCAATTCGGGATCGTACCGGACATCATGACACTGGCAAAGGGCTTGGGCGGCGGCATTCCTATCGGGGCATGTCTCGCGCGCGGGTCGGCGGCGGCGACATTGGTCCCGGGCGATCACGGAACGACATTCGGCGGGAATCCATTCGCGACCACGGCGGCGAACGCGGTGCTCGACATTTTAGCCGACGAGGAACTGACCGCGAACGCCCGCGACACCGGCGCGTATCTGCAAGCCGAGCTCGCCGAACTGGCAACGACGTTCCCTGATGTCATCGGTGAAGTGCGCGGCAAAGGACTAATGATTGGCATCGGCTTGCACCAACCCGTCGCCAAAGCGGTCGTTAAACATGCCCTTCTAGACTGCGGTCTGGTTATTAACGCGATAGGGGACAACACCATCCGGCTTCTCCCCCCACTGACTCTCACAACGGACCAAGCGGAGGAAGGGGTCGCGCTTCTCGCAAAGGCAATCGCGGCGCAGTAACGTCAGGTGGATGCGAAAAGCGGCGCGGCGTCAATGTAGGAACGATACGCCGCTATTTTTTCTCCCCGCAATTCGTAAAAGCTGGCGAACGGCAGTGAGATGACGGTGTTGTCTTTACGGGTGTAGTGGACGACCCCTTCGACGATCGCCGAATCAGCTGTCGTCCACGCGCGACGGACTTCGTGCCCGATGCCATTTAACAAGGCGAATACGCGGTCTGCGCCGTCACGGATTTCCGCGTGCCCGTACATCGGGGCGGAGTTAGCAAAGTGCCAGGTCGCATCCTCGGTGAAATAGGAGGCGTAGCCGCGGGAGTCCATGCGGTCAATCGCGGCGAACATTTCTGTGATCCATTCGGGGGTATGACCCGCTGTTGCAGTTTGTGTACTCATTACCTCTTTAATACTTTTTTCGGTGGTACCGTTCCGTCGTTCTTTTTTGTCCTACCCGGACGGGGGCAACCTTACGTTGCATCGTTGTACCTGCGGTGCTTGAGAGTCTCGCTACACTTGACCCCGTGCTGTTTTCCCGCGATTCTTCGCCCCCTCTGTCCACATTCCATGTGGACAGAGGGGGCGAAGAATCGCGGGAAAGTCCCCAGGCAAGCCAAACAACAACCCCGCACCGCAGGTACAACGATGCAACGTAAGGTTGCCCCCGTCCGGGTAGGACAAAAAAGAACAAAAGACAAGAACAACGGGACCGTTCAGCCACTGGACCAGCGAAGCGGGAAACGTCAGGTAGTATGCTGTAGAATACGGGACCGCGAAACACATTCAGACTTCCCTCTCCGTGCAGGAAAGGGGCAAGGGGCAAGGTACATGGCGATTCAGTTCACGCGCAACGGGCGCAAGGCGATGTTATGGGCACAGGTCGAGGCGATGCGCCGGGGCGAACTTTATGTCGAGCCGGAACATCTGTTACTCGGCTTGACACACGGCGAAGA
>JACMMA010000256.1 GCA_014379275.1 Armatimonadota bacterium
ATCCCCCGGCGACAACGCGACGCAACGATTTCGCGGACCTTTTTCTATTGACGGTAGAACTATGTTTCGATTTACCGCGTATAATAAAACAACTATGGACATCCGTCGCACCAAGCCGGAAAAAACCGGCATCCGCGCCCCGCTGGGCGAACTCGAACTTTCGGTTATGCGCCACGTCTGGGCGTGTGGCGAGGCGGGTTGCCTCGCGCAGGAGGTGCTGAAATCGCTCGAAGCGGAACGCCCTCTTGCCCTAACAACCATCTTGACGACGCTCGACCGTCTCCATGATAAGGGTATTCTGGTTCGCGAGAAAGAGGGCAAGGCGTACCGCTACCGCCCCGCCGTATCCGAGGACGCCCTGCAAGAGCGGATCGTCGCCGGGGTACTCGGTGATCTCCTCGCACAGTTCCCGAAGGCGGTCGCGGCGTACTTCGCCGAGCCAGATACTTCCTCGGCCGGGAACCCGGCGAAGGAGAAAGAGCGGCTGGACGCGCTCGCGGAGCGGATCGCGGGCATCCGTGCGCGCAGTGCCGGGGGGGACGACGGGACGCTATGAACATGCCGCTCGTCGGGGTGAGCGCGTTATTTTTCCTCGCACTCGTTTCCGTCTTTTACCTGCTCGCTCTCGCGGGGGTGTCCGCTTACCGCCGGGTTTGGGGTGAGCGTGCGCCGCAGAGTTTTTCCCAGCGGGTCGCGCTCGTCGCCCTTCTGCTCCCGCCCGTCGCCGCGCTTCTGCCGACCGTCACGGGCATGATTCTGCGTCACCTGCACGGCGGTGCAATGGCGATGGGGATTCACGCTTTGCCCGCCGAAGCCCCCACGGTAGCGGCACATCACACGATGGCGTGCGCCCTGATCTTCGAGAGGATCGGCACTCTGGTCAGTTTCGGCGCGGACAGCCGGATTGTGAGCCTCGTACTGGGCGTCGGGGCTTGGCTTCTGGTCGGGGTCGGCGTGGTTTATGCGGCGCGTCTCGCCGTGGCGACATTGAGACTCGAATCCGGAATCGCCCCGCTTCTGTCTGCCCCGTCATCCGCGCTGGTCCATTCTCTTGAGCGGGTAGGGAATCGGCTCGGACTGCCCATCGCTCTGCGCCGTCGTTTCTTCGAGTGCGCCCTGCCGCCGGATCGATCCAGTGTGATGGGACTGTCACGGGCGCGGTGCGTGCTGTCGCGCGAGTTCGTCGAGGACGCCCCGCCCGAGGAGTTGGACGCGCTCGTCAGCCACGAGGCGGGACACCTGCGCTCCGGCGACGTTTATGCGGCGTTCGCGGTCGGGATCATTAACTGCTTGTTCTTCTTCCTGCGACCCGTCCGCGTTCTCGGCGGGTGGTGGCGCGAAGCAGCCGAACTCGCCGCCGACGACACCGCCGTGCGCGGCACCGGGAATGACCCGCTCGCGGTGGCTTCGGCGATCCTCCGGGTACGCGGCGCAAACGTGGCGACCGCTTTCTCGCTCCCGGCACCGCTCCTGCCGTTCGCGGACGAAGGGGCGATGTCGGCGGAAACGCGCGTCGAGCGACTTTTGAAACAAGCGGAACGAGCCGGGAGAATGACGGAGGCGGAAACGCCGATACAGATCAGCCTGTCGTGGGCGGCGACCGGCCTGTTCGCCGCACTCGGCGCGGGGCTTCTCGTGTCATCCGAAGCGGCGTGCGTCGCCCATTGCACCCTGGAACTACTAAAAAATATCCGATGACAAATACCTGAGCGGAGTATTTTGCTTGCGTATTGATACTATCAACGATAGAATCAAATATACCCCCACGGGGTATAATCCGTTGAGGTTAGATTGTCCCGATGTTTTACCCGCACGTATCGGGAGAAGGAACTTTCCTACGTCGGCGAACGTTCTATTGATGGTAGAATTAAGGAAAGAGTAGCAAGCCATGACATCGAACACATTTTTATCGCGCCGTGTCCTCGCAGGATTTCTCGCGGCTTTCGCCCTCACCGCTGGCGCAGTCGCCCCCGCGTTCGCCCATGAAGCCCCTTGCCCGTTCTGCAAGGTCAAGATCACTCAGGACACACCCACGCAGGACAACGAGACGGTACTTCGTCTGGGGCGCAAGCGCATCGAGTACAAGTGTGTGTATTGCGCACTGACCGAGGCGAACACGAAGTACAGGGCTTCGGACGTGACTATCCTCGCGCCGAGCGACAAAAAGGGCGCACCCGTGGAGATCACCCGCAAGGGCGGCACGTGGAACGCTCCCGAAGGAACCGTGTTCGTTGCGGTTAAAGCGAGCCACCGCATCTGCCAGGAAACGTACCGGGCGTTCACCAGCAAGGCGGGCTACGACGCTTACGTCGCCAAAAACAAGGCGAAACTACCCGACGCGAAGCCGCTGACCCTCACCGAGATGGTCGCCGTCGCCGCGAAGTAGGGACTGCATCGAAGGAACGAGACCCCGTATGTTGACGATGAAACAGAAACGAAATTTGTTCGCCCTGGTGGCTGCCGCACTAATGGTCGCGCCGGTTGCGACAGCGGCGGCGTTCGCGCAGGACGCGATGCCGGGCATGAAAATGGGCGCGAAGTCGAACGTTGCGACCGCGCCGAACACGCTCGCCGCGCCGAAACGCCTCGGCGAGCGAATCGACCCCGCCGACCTGCCGAAACTCCCGGCGAACCTGCCGGGATGGATGAGCGGGCGCGGGAACTACGAGATATTTTACAAGCGCGGTACCTACAACTTCGACGTGTACAAGATCCCCGCCCTCGCGTTTGACTTCAATGCGACCGGCGTCGGGCACAGCATGGCATACGAGGAGATGGTGCGCGGGAACGCGGCGAAACTCGAAAAAGAAACGTTCGACAAGATCGTCTACGTCTTGAACCACCCGCCGAAACTGTCGCCGACAGAGCGGAGCATCGCGCCGACGTTCGCGCGGCGGTA
>JACMMA010000257.1 GCA_014379275.1 Armatimonadota bacterium
GCACCGCAGGTGAAACCGATCCAACGATGCGTTGGCCCCGTCCGCCATCCAGAGGGTGCCCGACAAAATAGGAAGTAGATCGAGAGTTTATGAAAGAGTTACAGGAAATACTGGACGCCGCGAAATCGTTGCGCGAGCGCGGCGAAGCGGCGGTCCTCGCGACCGTGGTCGAGGTACGCGGTTCCACCTACCGACGCACCGGGGCGAGGCTTCTGCTTTCGCAGCAGGGCTGGGTCGCGGGCGGCATTAGCGGCGGGTGCTTGGAAGGAGACGTACTACGCAAGGCGTGGTGGCGCACCGAACCGAGTGGATGTGCGCTGGTGACATACGACTCCACTGCCGACGAGGACGACGAAATGGCGTGGGGTCTCGGTCTCGGGTGCAACGGGGTGGTCCGGGTTTTGCTTGAGCGACTGCCACCGGAGGGCGAGACGGAGCCGTTCGCGTTTCTGCACTGTTGCCTCGCATCCCGGCAAGTCGGCGCGTTCGCGACGGTCTATGAATCCCCTGCCCACCCCGAGTGGGTCGGACAAAGGTTCTGGCACAGCGCGATCGAGACCGGCGGAACTGTTGCCGACGCCGCGCTACATGATGCGATATTGCAGGACTCAACCACGGTACTTAGGGAGCGCCTTTCGCGAAACATGACATACCCTTCGCAAGATGGGAGCGGCGTATCGGTATTTTGGGAGAGAATTGTTCCCTCTACCCCGCTCGTCATCTATGGCGCTGGACAGGACACGTTGCCGGTAATCCGTTTCGCCAAAGAATTGGGCTGGCACGTCACGGCAGTCGCGCCGCGCACTCTCACGAACCCGACGCTGATGGCACGCCGCTTGGCCGGAGCGGACGCCGTGGTTACCGGCCTGACGGACGACCAATCGCGCGATGTTAACCTCGATGACAACACCGCTGTCCTACTGATGACACACCAATACTTCGACGATCTGGCGATTCTACCGGCGGTACTGCGATCACCCGCCCGCTATGTTGGCGTTCTGGGTCCGCGCAAGCGGGCGGACCGGCTTCTCGCGGAACTCGCGCGGCGCGGGGAATCGTTCACGTCAGAGCAGTTGGGGCGACTTCATGCGCCGGTCGGTCTCGATATCGGCGCGGACTCGCCGGAGGAGATCGCGCTGTCGGTGATCGCGGAAATAAAAGCGGCGATGACGGGTCGAGGCGGAACTTCACTCCGGGAGCGAGCCGACGCGATTCATCCGCGTGGGAATGCAGAACCCGATGCGCCTCTGCAAACAACGGAAAAAGTCACATGCCTGCTGACAGCAACGTGAAACCATTACGCCTCGCCGCCGTGATTCTCGCGGCGGGCGGGTCGACGCGACTGGGTCAGCCCAAACAGTTACTCCACTTTCGGGGCGAGTCGTTCGTGACCCGCGCGGCGCGGGTCACGAACGATGTCGGCTGTTCCCCCATAGTTATCGTCACTGGAGCGAGCGCCCCCGAAGTAGAAGGCGTGCTCGAACCCCTTCCTTTCACCCGAACCGTCTTCAACCCCGATTGGGAGACGGGTATGGGTAGTTCGATCCGCGCCGGGATTTCGGCGTTACTTGCTGACGGCGCCTCTTTCGACGCGGTGCTACTTCTCGTTTGCGATCAACCGCTTGTCAGCGAAGCATTGCTTTTTCATATTTCGGAGACGTACCGGAACTCCGGGAAAAAGGTGGTCGCGTCCGAGTACAACGACATTTGGGGTGTGCCCTGCCTCTTCGACCAGGATATACTCCCGGAACTCGCCGATCTAGGCGCCACCGGCGGCGCGAAATCAGTCATCGAACGGCATCGAAGAGCAGGAGATGCGATCAGTATTCCTTTCCCCGGCGGCGTGTTCGATGTGGACACCCCCGCCGATTGGGAACGGTGGCAGGAATGCAAAGATAATTCTTCCCCGTGAAATAGGGGCATTTAATTATCTCCTTTGTTTCTTTTTTGTCCTCCCGGACGGGGCCAACCTTACATTAAATCGTTGGACCTGCGGTGCTTGGGTTCTGCTTGGCTTTCTTGGGGACTTTCCCGCGATTCTTGGTTATTCCCGTTCTCGTAGAGCGAGAACGGGAATAACCAAGAATCGCGGGAAAACAGCACGGGGTCAAGTGTAGCAAGACTCCCAAGCACCGCAGGTCCAACGATCCAACGTAAGGTTGGCCCCGTCCGGGAGGACAAAAAAGAAACAACGAAGTATTCCCCGCGTGAAGCGATCTGACAGGAAAGGGTTATACTGGGAATGAACACATCTATACTGCCCTGTCGCGGGGAATTTCGTTCCCTGGCAAACAAGATCGTCACAACCTATGCCCGCCGCCATAACTGCCCTTATCATCGCCACCATTGTCGCGCCGCCGCCGACCACCGTCGTGCGTCAGGTACTCCCGTCGGGCATCCATCTGCTCGTTTCCCCACGCCCCGATGCCCGTCTGGTCGCCATCGAGATTCGTGTGCGCGGGGCCGGTTCGGCGCATGAGACGCCGGACCAAAACGGACTCGCGCACGCCGTAGAGCACATGCTCTTCAAGGGCACGGACTCAACTCCCGCCGGTGCCTTCGATGCCCAATTCGAGCGGATGGGCGGCGAAGCGTCCGCGCAAACGTTGCGTGACGGCACGGCATTCCGCGTGTGTGTTTTCCCCGAACGCTGGAAAGACGCGCTCGCCACCTGGGGCGAACTCCTACAAAAACCGTCGTTTCGGGAAGTTGACTGGGCAACGGAACGCACCGTGATCCTGCGCGAAATGGGCGTCGCGCAAAGCGAGACAACGAGGCTTGGTTTGCAAACCCTCTCCACGGTCGCCTATCCCCTCGGCGACCCCTACAGTCAACCGTTGATGGGTTCCCGCGCCAATGTCGAGCGGTTCACGGCATGCGACCTGCGGATATTCCACGCCAAGCAGTACGGGGCGGCGAACCTGACCATCGCAGTATCGGGTCCCGTCACAGCAGAGGAAGTAAAGGCGGCTTTGGGGCCCATGTTCGCCCCCCCCGCCCCCAATTCTGGGGGAGCCAAAGGGGAGGAGGCGGAAGCGTTCCGCCCGACCGCTGCGCGAAACGCCCCTGTATCCCCTCTGGCTCCCCCAGAATTGGGGGCGGGGGGGGCGAACATGGGCCCTACGGACGTGCCGATACGTGCGCCACTCTTCACCGACGAGGAACAAACGGCGCGGCAACTCGCCACCGTTTATCTCGGTTTTCGTGCGCCGCGACTGCAGACCGAGCCCGAAAACGCGGCGGCGTGCGATACGCTCGCAGTACTGTTGGCGCGGGGCATGGGTGGTGTCCTCGGCGAACGTTTGACGGGTGACAAGAAGCTGAATGCGATCTCGGTGAATGCGGAATATCTACCGCAAACCGACCGTGCCCTGTTTGTTCTTCATGCGACCGGCACGAAACGCGACATCGGGCAGATCGAGGACGTCATTATTGACGAACTAGCGATCTTGAAGGCGCGGTGTGCGGGCGGCGACGCGGCTTTGGAGGAATTGTTGGAAGGGGCGAAGTCGGTGGTAATCGGGCAGGAGTTGTACCAGCGAGAAACCGTGGATGGTGAGGCGAAATATCTGGCGTATCTGGACATGCTCGGTGCCCCCGACGGCTACGCGGATAAATATGTGGAGCGCGTCCGCGCGGTATCGGTCGCCGATATATCACGGCTGATGGGGCAGTACCTCGTACCTGCTAAGCGGAGCGTAGCGGTGATCGGTTTATCCGCGATCGGTGCGGCGGCGGCGAGTTCGAACGCGTCCGGATCGGAGGCGGTGCAATGAAGCGATTTTTCACAATGGCGGTGCTCTTCTTCGCACTCGCGGTGACGGTGCGTGGGCAGACGACCACCGTGCGCGAGTTGCCGGGCGGCGCGACCCTGATCGTTTCGCAGGAGCCGAACGAGACGAATGTGGTCATCGAAGCGTTCTTTCGGGTCGGTGTAGCGGACGAAAACGCGGCGGGGGAGAACGGTTCATCGGCGTTGCTGGCGCGAACCTGGGCCGGTGGCGGCGCGAACCGCTCGGCGTGGCTTCTCGCCCGCGACATCGGGAAATTCGGTGCGCTGGGCGTTTGGAGCACGGGCGATTACATCGAACTGTGGACGCTGAGCGGGGCGGCGGAGCGCGATATCGCGGCGCAGACCCTGCTCCAGAACATCGTATCGACGCCACTTTTCCTGCCCGGAGCGGTGGAGAACGCCCGGCGCGACATCGAGCGCGAGCGTTCCCTGCGCACGGACGGCCTGCTCACCGAGGCGATACATCGACTGCGCGGGCGTGTCTTCGTCGCCTCGCCCGCGGGACGCGATCCTTTGAGTGACCCGGCGAGTTTAACGGGCGCGACCCCGGCAAGCCTGCGACGCTTCTATGCCAAAACCGTCGGGGCAGACGCCCGCCGCGCCGTGTTCGTAGTCGCGGGCAACATCGAGGCGGACGACGCGGAAAGAATGATCCGCTCGTCGCTGGCGGCGGGCGACTGGCAGGCATGGCGCGACGCCGGGAAGTCGCCCGAAACGGTGGCACCGTCCGTGGCGACCGACGCCGTCCCCGAGGGATTGAAGCCGCTGGACCTGCGCCGAACCGCGCCAAACCGCCTCGCCCTCGTCGGTTTCGTTGCGCCAGGGACTACGGAAGGTGCCAAAACTGCCGCAACACTTCATGTTCTGGATGCGGTGGTCGGCGGCGGGAAGGATTGCCGTCTTTTCGCACTGCGGGACCGTTCGGTAGACGAAGCACTCCCAGTTGGCTATGACATCGTTTCACGGATCGAAGCAGGGCGCGAACAAAGCCTATGGGTGGCGTCGGTGTCGGGCACGATCCCATCGTCGCAGGTCGCGCAAGATTCGATCGTCGCTACCCTGCGTGCCCTCGCCGACGGGAGCCGCCCCGTCACCGAGGATGAACTGGCACGGGCAAAAGCGTTTCTGAAGGGCAAGCATCGCCGCGAACGGCAGCGACTTTCCGAGCGGGCTTCCGCACTCGGATACGCTCAGGTGATGGGCCTCGGGGCGAAATTCGAGTCTGACTATGACGCGCAAATAGACGCGATTACTGCGGCGGAGGTGTCCGCTTTGGCGAAGCGCATTTTCCATAGCAATGCGGCATACGCGGCGACGGGCACCCCTTAGAACGCCTTCCGTTGGGGTACAGTGGAACTACCTTCCGAAGATAGGGTTCAACAATCATGGAAAATCAAACGACGCCGTTGCTAACGGTTTACGGGGCGGACTGGTGCGGTGATACGACGCGCACCCGCCGTCTGCTTGATGAAGCCGGGGTGCACTACGAGTACGTGGACGTGGATAATAGTCCCACAGACGAGAAGAAAATCGCCGACTGGAATCTTGGGCGGGCTATCCTGCCGACGCTGGATATGAACGGCACGATTTCAATCAACCCGCCCCCGCTGACGCTCGCGGAGCAGTTGCGCGACGGCGGTTACGTTTCCGCTTGATGTTCGTTCCTTTTGTCGGGCACCCTCTGGGTGGCGGACGGCGCCAACGCATCGTTGGATCGGTTTCACCTGCGGTGCCGTGTTCCAGTTCTGCCAGCCGGGTTAGCCCTTGCTGTTTTCCCGCGATTCCGCCGTTCCCGGTTTTACACTCCGTGTAAAACCGGGAACGGCGGAATCGCGGGAAAACAGCAAGGACC
>JACMMA010000258.1 GCA_014379275.1 Armatimonadota bacterium
CGAGCCGAGCAGCGAATACGCATACGCCACGGCGGGGTTCTGGTACCGGCGCACGATTTCGTCGAAAGCGTTCGCGTCGCCGCCCGCCGCCTGCCCGATCAGAGTTTGGATGTCCTTCACGTCAATAAGCCCCATTGGCAAGAAAAAAGGTGACAAAGATTCGCCTGTGACATGAAAAAGTTCGGGGCGAACCGATAACCGCATGGTATAGTGTTTTCCAATCCATGCCGGAAACACGCGCCAACTCCCATACCCTCATCGAAGCCGCCACGCCTTTCGCGACCGCGACGTTCGGTGCCGGTTTGTTCTGGCGGCAGTGGCTCGCCTTCGGGTATTACTTTTACCAGGGGCAGACACGAGAATCGGGCACCAACAAGACCGTTTGAGCGAAACACCAACCGACCAGACGAAATCCGCTGGAAACCTGCCCCGATACGAACCGGGCAGGTTTTTTTATGCGCGAAATCGAACGGACTATGCCGTCAGGAAACGAACACCGACCGTGAGCCGAACACAACCCATCGCCTCCGACAAAACACCACTTGTCGCGGAACAACCTATGCCGGAACCCGATACCATCGACGACGACACGACGCTTTCGGGTGCCCTGCCCCTGCCGACGCCCCGCGAACTGCTTTCCATGTACCCGCCGACGGAAGCCGCGCTCAAAACCGTGGAGCGCGGGCGGAGCGACATCCGCCGGATTCTGCGCGGCGAAGACGACCGCCTCCTGGTCATCGTCGGTCCGTGCTCGATCCACGCCCCGGATGAGGGTCTGGAATACGCCGAAAAGTTAGCCGCACTGAACCGGGAGTTATCCGACCGGCTCGCGATCCTGATGCGGGTGTATGTCGAAAAGCCGCGTACCACGGTCGGGTGGCGCGGCTTGCTCAATGATCCGCGCATGGACGGCTCGTTCGACATGGCGGAAGGCTTGCGCGTCGTGCGACACCTGTTCACGACGGTTTCCGAGTGGGGTTTACCGGTCGCGACCGAACCGCTCGACCCGCTCGCCCCGGCATTTCTCGGGGACTTAGTCGCGTTCGCCGGGATCGGGGCGCGTACCACAGAGTCGCAGCCGCACCGCGCGATGGCGTCGGGGATGCCGTACCCGGTCGGGTTCAAAAACGGCACGGGCGGGAGCATCCAGGTTGCGGTCGAGGCGATGCTGTCGGCGCGAGGACGGCACTCTTTCTTTTCCGTGGACGACGCCGGGCATTGTTGCCTGAAGCGCACCGACGGCAACCCGGACACGGTTCTGATACTGCGCGGCGGCAAGGTCGTGGACGCACAATCGGGACCGAAGGGGCGGTACGCGGGTAACTACGACTTCGCGTCGGTTTCGGCGGCGGGGCGCGAACTCTCCGACTCCGGTCTGCCGACCGCGATGGTGGTGGACTGTTCCCACGCGAACTCCGGATATGAGCCCCAGAATCAGTTGGTGGTCTGTGAATCGGTCGCCCGGCAGCGGGCGGAAAACCGCGAGGCGCATGTGACCGGCGCGGGGCGGATCGTCGGCGTGATGCTGGAATCCTACCTGGAAGCAGGGAAACAAAAACTGCCCGACAACCCGGAGGAGTTATCGCTCCTGCGCCGGGGCGTTTCGGTCACGGATGCGTGTTTGAACTGGAGCGATACGGAAGCGTTGCTACACCGATTGGCCGGATAAAACGAGACCAAGCAAGCTATTTTTCGGGCACAGTGCCGCCGGGAACGGCAAACTATAAACCGGTGACGGTGACCGCGGTGCGAGTATGCCGCGATGGCATGGCGAATGAACGCCGCCACAAAAAGGCGGCGAAATTCTTGCTGAAACAATCCCGACATGTAGGCAGTCTACTTCAACGGTAGGCGAACTCTACACGCAATACCATTTGAAGCCACGGGTCAAAGATTCAATCGTTCGACTGAAGGCAAGATGTTTTCGGCGACGCATGTCGGGCACGTTTCTTGCGACCCCCGGTTACGTGTGCCGAAATAAAAAATACGGCACCGAAAAAGTTTCTAGGAAGGATAGATACCACCGGGCGTTGTATATAACCGCTGTTGGGTTACCCTATGCGGATCGTATTACCCTGCTATCCGGATTGGTGATGGAAGCGATTTGCCCGCGCACCGCAAGCCGGGACCCAAAGCGGAGTACGAAGACTCGGCGCAAGCTTCGTCTAGTAATATCTCCCAAGCCCCTTATCCGACGGGGAATCGCGACCGGTCGGACCGTCGAAAACTGTACGCCGCCTTCCGAGGGCGGCGATGGCTGCTCAGGCCGGCAGTCTCAAATCCAGGCGACAAATTTGGTTCTAAATCATGACACCTCGTTTCCCGAGGTGAGCCAAGCAGAACGCGGTCTCTGATCTTTAAAGACAGGGTTTCACCACCGGCGTTCCAGAGGAGTTGATATGCGTTTGCTATTTTTCCAGTCTCGTACTGAACGATTGTACTCCGTCACGTCAATATCGTGTACGTTGATTGCCTGCTGTGCGATGCTCGGGGCAGTTATGTCCCTGGGCGGATGTGGCGGCGGCGGCGATGACACCCCGCAACCGAGCCCTTCCCCTTCGCCGACCGCGTCCCCCGCGCCGGTGCCGGTCCGCAGGACAGTGACGTTCGATGTCGCCTGGGCGACCCGGACGCGCGGCGGCTTCAATGTCGGGGCCATCAACTCGGCACGGTCGGCGACATTCAGTTTTTACGAGAACGGCGTGCGCACCGCGACCCCGACGGCGGTCGTGCGTGTCAACCGCGACCCGCGCAACGATGCCTACACCGCCACGTACACGACCGGGGGCGATACCGTCGACACGCAGCAACCCTGTCTCGTGGACGCGGTCTTTTACGCGAACCCGGACCAGGTCGGATCGGTCGTCGCCGGGGTCAGTGCGCGCAGTGCGATCAATCCGACAACCGGCGTACTGGTGGACACCTTCACGCTCACCGGTGAGGTGACGCTGGTCGAACTTTCGCCCGCAACCGCGTTCGTGGGCGAAACATCGGACGTCGCGGTGACCACGCGCAACCAGTTCGGTGTGTTGTTACCCATCTCTCCCGGATCGATAACCCTGACCGTGGAAGGAACGGGCACCAATATTCTCGCCGTCGCGCCCGGCACGGGACCGCTGGACCCCCTGCGTGTTCTCGGCATCCGCCCCGGTTCCGCGACGATCGTCGCGCTGGTTGACGGCGCTAGAAGTGCGCCCGCGACCGTTAACGTGAACTCGCGTGCCACGGTTTCGATCGCCCCGCCCTCGCCCGCGGTGTTCCTCGACCGGGAGATCACCCTGTCGGCGACGGTTTCCAACCTGCCCGCGAGTGCCGGGGCGGACGGGCAACGGGTCCTGTGGAGCGTGCTGACTCCGAACGGCGGGACCATCTCGCCGGAAGGCGTGTACCGCGCCCCGACACGTGAAGGCGAATTCCTGGTTCAGGCGCAGTCGGTATTCGACCCGACCAAGACCGCTACCACCGTGGTACGTGTCACCTCCGGGGTTCAGGTACAGGTCAGCCCGGCGAACGCCAGCGTCTCGTGGCTGGAATCCACCCCCTTTACCGCGCAGGTTCTCAACGCTCCCGCGGGACAGACGGATGTCAACTGGAGTGTCGAGGGCGGCGATGCCAACGGCACCATCACCGCCGCCGGGGTGTATACCGCGCCGAAACGGGACGGAACGTTCACGGTCATCGCCACGAGCGTGTTCGACAACCGCCGTTTAGGAACCGCCACCGTCACGGTGTCTTCCCAGGTCGAGGTGACAATCAGCCCCTCGACCGACGTTCAGGTGAATGTCAATGCGACGCAGCAGTTCACAGCGACGGTTACCCGGTTCGTGGGTGACGGATCCGTCACCTGGTCTGTCGAGCCGGACGCGAACGGCGGACCGGTAGGCACGATTAATAGTTCCGGTGTATACACGGCTCCCGCGCAACGCCGGTCGGTCTTCATCCGAGCCACCAGCAACTTCGACCCGACCCGATTCGCACGGGTCGCCGTGCAGGTGACCGCGGGCGGCGCCGACGTTACGGTTCAGTAGACATCTGCATATCGACGGGCGGCGAACAACACTCGCCGCCCGTGTCCGGCGAACCGTTCCCAGCCGCGCCTACGCCGGGAACACCGGTCGAAACAAGTTTCGACCGCAGTGACATAAACAAAAACGGATCAGCATGAAACCATTATTTTCCTTTCAGGCCGCCAAACGCGGTCAACTAACAATGCGCCTTTCACTCGCGCTCACGCTGCTTGTCGCTGGCACGCCGCTCTTGCTCAGCGCGGGCTGTGGCGGCGGCGGCGGCAACGGTTCGCCGACGCAAAACGCGGCGACCCGAAAAACCGGCGGACTGTCCCTCAGCGTGACATGGCCGGACCGCACCCGACTGATACCCGACGCCGCGGAAAGCATCGTCGTCACCGTGCGCAAGGCGGGAGTCACGCTCCGGACGACGACGCTACAACGTCCCGCCGCCGGGCAGCCACTGACCACGGTCGCGTCGTTCGACGATCTGCCGGTAGGAAATGACTACACAGTTTCCGCCGACGCGTTCCCGGTCGGCAACGGCACCGGCGTCGCGCAAGCGCGATCGGCGACGATGGTTCCCTTCGTAGTGGCAGACAACGCGCGGACGCCAGTCGCGGTGACAATGGACTCGACCATCACCCGGCTGTTGTTAGAGTCGACGCCGGTCTCGACCTTCCCACTTGGCAGAGGGCGCTCTCGCACACTGACCGCGGTCGGACGGGATGCGAACGACGCCGCCGTATTGCTCTCGCCGCGCAAAGTGACGTTTACGCTCACCGAATCCGTGAGCGGCACGGCGACTTTGATCCCGGACGATACGACGCCTGCGAGCGACGCAATCCTCACAGTCACTAACGCGCCCGCCACAGGCAGCGTCCGGCTGACGATCACCGCGACCGACAGTGAATCCGGCAGAGTCGCCACGCAAGATTTTTCTGTTAGCTCGACCGGGCTTTCTGAGGACGCGATATGGGCGAAGTTCCATGGCGACCTGCGAAACACCGGGCGGCTGTCGCGGGACCTGACGCCGGTATCGGCCGGTGCCACCGCTACGCCGTTCTTCACGACCGGGAGCACGATCGTTTTCGCCTCGCCGGTGATCGGCGCGGACGGAACGGTCTATATCGGTGCCTATGACGGCAAGGTTCGTGCGATCCGTAACGGCGTGGAGATCTGGCAATTCCAGACCGGTGCCGCCATCGAGTCCACACCGGCTCTATCTAAAGACGGCGCGCTGTATATCGGTAGCGACGACGGCAAGCTGTACTGCCTCGAAACCGCGACCGGCTTGCCACGGTTCAGCTACCAGGCCGATGGTCCCATCTATGGGTCGCCGACCGTTTCCGAGGACGGGTTCGTGTACTTCGGGACGACCAACCCGGACAGTAAAATCTACGCCATAGACGGCCTCGACGGCACGCCCAAAGCGACGTGGGCGACTCCACGGACGATCCCCGGCGAGGGGATACAAACCACGCCCGCACTGGTCGGGACGGGCGACTCGGGGATACTGTACTTCGGCGCGTCGGACGGCAAGGTTTACGCCATCAGCGTCGTGGACGGAGAAGACGTTTACGAACCGTTCCAGGCGGATGACGCCGTTTTCAGCTCCTCCTGCGCGGTAGACGACGATGGCTCGGTGTACTTCGGGACGTTGGGCGGCAAACTGTATGGGCTGAATGCGGACCTGACGGAAAAATGGGTGGCTTTCGATGCGGAAGCCCCGATCTACGCCACCCCGGCGATCGGCAACGATGGCACTGTTTATTTTGGAACGCTCGATAACTTCAGCGGGCTGAACGAAAGCAAGGTGTTCGCCGTCAACGGTTCAACGGGAGAAGGGCGAAATGGTTGGCCCTTCCTGGTCGGTGACGGCATCACGGCGTCCGCCGCTATCGGGAAAGACGGGCCGGATGATGTCATTTATGTAACTTCTTTTGACCGGAACCTGTATGCCTTGCTGCCGACCGGTTCGGTCAAGTTCCAGACCGAAATCGGCGGAGGAACGCCACCACCGGGACTCGCCATCGAATCCTCGCCGGGCTTCGGTCCCGACGGCGCGATCTATTTCGGGTCGACGGACGGCACCGTCCAGGTTGTTCGGTAACTTTTGATCGGGAGGGGGCGGGTGCCCCCTCCCACAAACATAAGGACAAGGCAGTAATCTATGAATGCTACAAAGATACATCGGGTGAGAACACACCGCTCGACTTTCGCTAAAAAGGCGATGTTTGCCCTCGCCCTCACGGCGGTAACGCTCCCGGTCGCGTTCGC
>JACMMA010000259.1 GCA_014379275.1 Armatimonadota bacterium
AGCCATGCCAGGGCTCGGTCGCGAACGTTTTTCGCAGAAACGGTGCCTTTTTTCTCGTCGTAAGGAACACCAGCGGCGTTCGCAGGAACGTCCGGTAGGCGTCGGAATCGCCGACCTGAACGATGTTTTTCCCGCCGGGATGCGATTTCCCCCAGCCGTCCGCGAGAGCCGCCGTCCAGTTGCTCCCGGACGGAGACCAGAGCACCGGCTTCTCCTTGTCGTGGAGGATCGCCTGCAGGGCTTCTCGCGTGTCCATGAACCGCGTTGTCACGTGGTAGCGCCCGTCGTTCTGAAGGTTGAAACGATAGATCTGGTTTTGCAACCAGCCCTTCTTCGCCGCGTCGGTCACCAGAAGAATGTCCTGCACCTCGGCGGTTTTGTTTTTTTGTGCCTGCTGTTTCCAGGCGTTGGAGGCGGCAAGAACGGCTAAAAGCACAATCGTCGCCAGCAGGGTGATTGCCCCCATCGGTTTCAGAATAATTCGCATCCCGGTTCCCTTCAATTGCTACACAGCATCGCTATCTCGTCGGACTGGCGACGGTGCCCCGCGCAAACCGGCGGCGGGGCACCGATGTCTGTCGTTTGTTTATAGGTGGTACGCGAAGTATTTCTCATACCAGGCGCCCGCGTCGTCCTGAATCAGGTATCCTTCGACGTTTCCTTTGATCCATTTGGCGTGCCCGTCCAGGAAGATATAATTTCCGCCCCCGTTGTGCGGTCCGAACTGGGTGCCACAACCGAGATCGCCTTCCATCGCCTTCCCGCTGACGAACGCCGGGAACGGGAACACTTCCGTAAATCCTTCCCCGATGTAGATATAGCGTGCTACCTCTTTGACATCGCCGAATGTCATGATCGCGGGTTCGGTTCGCGTACAAGCCATGTCGAGACAGGAAAAGTACGACCCGGCGCGGTTGAAGAACGGTTTGGTTTCGCTCCCGGTACGCCCGTTGTAGCCGGAGTTGGTGCACTTTACCGTCGTCGTACATTCGAGTTTGAAATCCAGAGCGTAATGCGCGAGATACCAGTTCCCCGGCGGCAGACGTACGGCGGAGGCGCCGCGTCCGAGGCAGTTAGGCGAGTCCACTCCTTTTTTCAGAAGGTCCTCGTTGAACGACTCGCATTTGAAGATACCTTCCGCCCCACCGGACGGGGGCGGGTCGCCGTTATAAGTCCCGTTGCTGGTCTGCGCACCGCTTTTCACATAGGGTTGCAGGGTGTTGACCCATGTCCCGCGCATCTGGTTCTCGATGGTCTCGCGGAAAAAGAACGTGTTCACCATCAGTAGGGTGTCGTCATAATCCTGCCCGTACTGTAGGGTCGCCAGGGCGATCTGTTTTTGATTGGAAAGACACGAGACGGAGCGCGCTTTGTCGCGTGCAGAAGCGAATATAGGAAACAATATCGCGGTGAGTAAAGCAATAATTGCGATAACTATCAATAGTTCGATGAGTGTGAAGCCGTGCCGAGGCAACGTGCGGTGGCACGGAATAATCCGAGTTGTTGGGAACATGGTGGTGAGCGACTTTCTACCGCTTGCAGGGTTGCGCGGTCTGGCGTAAGATTACGAACGATGGTGATTCGAAGACCGATCACCTCCGGATGCGTTGTTGACGTAAACGTGTCGGTCTCATTTCAACGTGTCTCCCTCGCGTTACTATTCATCTCTTGCCGAGTCTTCACCACAAAACCTACAATTGACTTAACGACATGCCACAAAAATTTCCCGCTATTCTCTCGCTCGATATCGGCACGTCTTCCACACGTGCCGTGCTTTATCAGGCAGAAACGGGGTTAGTGGTCCCCGGAACGGCATTCTTCGATTCACATGAACCGGACGCGACGGCGGACGGCGGTTCGAGCATCGCTCCCGACCTGCTCTTACAGGAAGCGCTATCCTGTATGGCTCAATCGCTGGCATCGGCACCGCATGCGGAAGTGATCGCCGTCGCTTCCTGCACCTTCTGGCATTCGACTATCGGCGTCAACCGACACTGCGAGGAGCAAACGTCGGTGCTACTCTGGTCGGACCGACGTTCGGCAAACCAGGTAGCCGACTTACGCGACTCTTTGGACGATGTCGCCTACACGGAGCGGACCGGGTGCCCCATACATACATCGTATCTTCCTGGTCGCTTGGTCTGGCTCCGCGACAACTTTCCCGAAGTTTTTTCGGAATGCGTCCGGTTTGTCTCGCCCGGCGAATATATCTACGGAAAACTATTCGGTCCGGATCGGATCGCGCAATCGTGGAGCATGGCGAGCGGCACCGGACTGTGGAACGCACACGCGGAGATGTGGGACACGGAAATACTTTCGCTCGTCCCGGGGTTGACACCCGCCCATTTCGCTCCCGTTTCCGACGACCCGGTTTCGGGCTTACTCTCGCCGTACAAAGAGCAGTTCCCACGACTCGCCCAAATCCCGTGGTATCCCGCGCTCGGCGACGGCGCGTGCTCCAACCTGGGGGCGGGCGGCGTTACTCCCGATCGGATCGCCTTGATGATCGGCACTTCCGGCGCGATGCGTGTCGCGGTTCCCGGCATAACCGCGCCGAGGGTTCCCCCCGGGCTATGGCGATACCGCGCTGACAAGGAGCGTTTTTTGGTCGGCGGGGCGTTGTCCAACGGTGGCAGCGTCTGGTCCTGGCTTACCGAGACGATGCAACTGCCGACGACCGGCGCGGACGATCTGCTCGCCGCGATGCCACCCGATGGGCACGGTCTGACAGTCCTGCCGTTCCTTTCGGGCGAACGCGCCCCGCTCTGGCGCGACGACCTGACCGGGGCGATTCTCGGACTGACACAGGCGACGACGCCTTTGGAAATCGCCCGTGCATCTTTCGAGGCCGTCGGCTACCGATTTGCCGCGATCCGGGAACGGCTCCGCACGGTCGTTCCAAAGGCGGAAATCATCGGCACGGGGGGTGGTCTTTTGCGATCCACGGCGTCGGCGCAGATTTTAGCCGATGTTATGGGCGAACCGGTCACCCTGTCCGGCGAGCCGGAAGGCTCTTCGCGCGGCGCGGCGTTATGGGTATGCGAAAAACTCGGTATGGGACGGCTGGAGGACGCTCCGTTCGCGATGGGCAGACGTTTTCTCCCGAACCCGGACAACACGGAAGTCTACGCGAAAGCGCGGGAGCGGCACGAGGACGTTTTGTCGCGATTGGGTTAAGCCGGTGCTAAATGCTTCGGTTTATGACTTTCTCGTAACAAACCGAAGCGGGGTCGGTGGCATATGTCCCCCAGCACGGGATGCGAATAAAGGCGTGTTTCTCGTACAAGGCGATTGCCTCCGGTTGTAAATCCCCCGTCTCGAGTCGCAGACGCGAATACCCCAGTGCCCGTGCCTCCCGCTCGACCAATGCCATCAGAGCGGAGCCGACGCCGCGCCCCCGCGCCTCAACGGTGACGAACATCCGCTTCATTTCTGCGGTCGATTGCCCGTCGCATGGGAGCGGTCGCAAAACCACGCAGCCGACCGCCTGTACACCAGCAAGCCGGGCGATGAGGAAGACTGCCCCCGCCTGTTCGGCTTGCTCGACGGGAAATAGGGCGGCATCCGTTTGACTATATTCGGCGTATCGGCGTGCCAATTCGTTAAACGCTTCACGGAGTAGCCGCGTCGCGTCTTCCGTGCGCGGACTCTCGGCACGCACTGAGATGTCACTCATGTGTCGTTTCGACCGTAGCTTCGTCCACAGTCTCATAAAGCCAGCGCGATACCTCATCTGTTTGCGGATTGATGACGAAACCGCGCCGCCGGTGTGCCCAGCACGCGTACGATACGGAAACGAAGAACGAGGCGGGAAGGCGATTCCTGGCCGCGATTTTTACCCCGAGCACCGTGGTGTCCCCGCCGAATCCCATCGGTCCGACCCCCAGACCGTTGGCGATGCGGGCGCATTCTTTTTCCAGAGCGTCCAGTTCCGGGACCGGGTTGATGTCGGTCACGGTGCGCAAGAGTTGCTCCTTCGCCGTTTCAAAGCCGGATGACCGGTCGCCGCCGACGCATACGCCGATGTATCCGGGCGAGCATCCCTTACCCTGCGCTTTCCAGATGGCGTCCAGAACTACCAGTTTCACACCGTCCAGATCGCGCCCGGCTTTCTTGCCCAGATCCTTGAGTTCTGTGGGGAGGGAGTACTGCGA
>JACMMA010000260.1 GCA_014379275.1 Armatimonadota bacterium
GGCAGGAGACGGTCACAGGCGAATGGCGCGCAGAGAAGCGCGTCCAGAGCCAGCGACTGAACGACTTTGCCCTGAATCCAGCCTGCGATGGCACCACGCCGTTCGATGTCGGTGCGAAAAACGCCGTCCGCTTGCGCCGCAGGGCTCACGTGCGAGTGGGCGGCGAACCAATCGGCGAACCGCCGATGGATTGTGCGCGTCCCGCGTCGGTGGTCGTCCTCGTCATAGATATCGTCGTGGACAAGCGTATGATAATGGTACAGCTGGAACGCGGCGGCGACAGGCAGGATAGCCGTTCGGGGGGTCCCGCCACATGCCTCGAAAGCCAGCACGACCGAGACTGCGTGCATCCGTCGCCCACCATTGTGCAGATAGGAATAAATGCTGTCGTATACCAGCGACAGGGCGGGGTGATCGCGGGCGGGCATTTGGGTCAAACGGGCATGGAGAAACGTCCGCAGGAAATCGTCCACTTCCTGAAGGATCGCCGCATGTTCCGTCGTAAAATGAGAGAGCATCACTGTCACCTTTTCGGTACGCGGGAACCGCCGCCGTTTTCCACCTCCGCCCGCAATCGGGTTGCTCGGACCGGAATTCCGAGAATCGCATCGCGTAGCCGGGAAGGCACACGACCATCCACGATCATCGTCTCCACACCCGCCCGCGCTGCATCGAAGCCTGCATTCAACTTCCCGAACATGCCGCCACTCACGTCACGAACCGTCGGGCGGATCTCCCCTACGGCGGCGTGTTCGGGGTGTAATTCCCCCACCATCGTACGACGCTTTCCACCCTGAGACGGGAGTAGAACCGGCGAGTCGGTGGCAAAGATCAAACACTGAGCGGACAGATACACCGCCTGATGGGCAGCAATAAGGTCCGACGAGCAGACCGCGAAGCCCCCCCCCTCCTCGGGCACCAGATCACCGCTGATCACCGGAGTCATGCCGCGTTCCAGTAGCGCGTTTACTGGTTCCGGCGCATAGTGGCGAATGCGTCCGTCCCCGGTCCGGTACAAACCGACCGCCCCCAACCCGACAGGACGCATCCCTGCACGGACGAGGCAGTTCAGAACATGCCCCCGTAATATATGCAACGAGGCAGCAACCTCCGCTACCACCTCTCCACGGCTTTCGGATAATGCGCCGCTCTGATCATAGCCGTGTTGAACAGCGGGGGGTTTCCCGAACGATCCGGTGCCGTGCACAACGATAACCGGTCGGTTCGCACTCGCGATCTCCCACGCGAGTCTTTGGGTACGGAGGCGACAAAACGATGCGACACGCTCTTTGTTGGTAATCAAACTGCCCCCAAGTTTAACTACACTCACGGGCGGACATGAAGCGGATGTCATCGGCGGTCAGTCGGTGACCTCTTCGCGGACGAGGGAGACGAAATCCCGAACCCGTTCGGGATCGATCCTAGTCGTCCGATCCGTGCCGTGACATACACATCCCCGTACGCCGATAAAGGCAGGGCGTAACTGTTGCAACGCAGGGATATGTTCGAACCGTATTGAGCCAGCGAGTGCCGCCTCCATGTTCCGTTCCCGGGCCGCACCAACAAAGTCCTCGATCTCGGCTAGAGGAAGGCTATCGAAGAGCGTTCTGCCGTCCTTATCGCCGTGTCGACCATCACGAGATCCGCACCCGCGGCGGCGGCGGCTTGCACCAGTTCGAGGGTCGGCAGGCCACCGAAACGACGGTAGTCCGCATAACCCGCGGCGACAACTTGTACATGGGGGTTCACCTGCCGACAGGCGCGCACGATCGCTCGCATCATTTCTGTGGCCTCGGTGAGAGTGGTGCTGGCGTAAAGCCCCGCCTTGACATAATTCACGCCCAGATGCGCAGTGCCATAGGCGGCGAGCGACGCGGTACCCGGCTTGTGCGACAAATCGCCCAGCGTAGCACTGGTGGCGACCGCCGGATATCCCTGTGCGATCTGAAGGATACTCTGAATGACCCAGGGGAAACTTGCCCCGAGCGAGCCTTCGCTGACGTTCTTAACGTCCACGATGTCCGCGCCTCCCGCGCAGACTGTCTTTGCCTCCTCTAGCGATACCGGGCTAATCAGAACCTTCATGACAGTTCCCTTCTTATCGAATCGAACGGCGTGAGCTTCCACAACTGGTGGCGGGCTGCCAGTCCACAATTATATCAGCGCAGTCCCCGTCCAAGCAATATCCAAGCGAGCACGGTTATAAATATCACACTCGAACCGGAAAGGGTCGGCAGGCACATTCGATCGCGAAAGAGATCAGCAAATTGTAGCGTTCGGGGTTACGGTTTTGCCGTAGGATCCTCGGAATTTGCCGGGGTTATTGCCTCGTCGCCCGGTTCATTGACGGCATCATAGGCGTCGGAAAATGTCTCATACACCGCGAAAACACGTTTTAACCGGGTGATCTCAAGCGTTTTTATGATAAATGGGGTGCAACCCGCAAGGTGCAGTTGCCCGCCGCGTCCCTTAACTGTTTGCGACGCGTTCACCAGGCAAGCAAGCCCGGTGGAGTCCACGAAAGAAACCTCTCCCATGTGAATGATTATATGTTTGCGGCTCGGATCGTCGAGCTCTTTTTCCACCGCTTCATTGAAGCGCCCGGTATGATGAAACTCCAATTCGCCTCGAACCAGGATGTAAAGCACCGGCCCTTGAACGACAAGAGACAACTCGAACAAAGATTCATTATCAGGCTCCTGGCGGATATCGCCAGCACCCGTGTGCGCGAAGAACACGTCCAAAGATTGTTGTATCAATTCCGTCATAAGTAAAATACATTTCTAAAGCCGGCACCTCGCTAGGCTATAACAACCGTTGTACAAACAAGAATCGTGCCGTCTCACCCACCGACCCTATTTTGGGAATCCCCA
>JACMMA010000261.1 GCA_014379275.1 Armatimonadota bacterium
ATCCGACGGGTCAGTGCACGTTTCCCACGCCGCGAACCCGCACGGCGACGCGAACCCGAACTCGGACGAGAATCTGCAGTCGTTCGCGGTGTAATGAATCCAGTCGCCCAGACCGTGCCAGACTTTCCAGTAGTGCGCATCGCCGTAATCGACTGAAGTCGCCGCGACACCCGCGACGCCGGAATAGGGAGAGTTCGCCCAGTACGGCGTGTCCGGGTCGAGTTCGGCGAGCACGGCGGGCAAGGTTTCATGGATCAATTTGTCGCCGAAAAAGCGGGTCGCTTGCAGGTCGCCGGACCAACGCTGCTCGGCGAGTTCTTGATTCTCGTTCCCGCCACACCAGAGCGCAAGGCACGCCCGGTGTCGGATTCGCTTTACCGCGGCGGTCGCTTCGGCGCGCACCGTCTCGACAAATTCGGGCAGATCGTCGGGATACATCGAGCACGCGAACCCGAAGTCCTGCCAGACGAGCAGTCCCAGCTCGTCGCACAGACTGTAAAACTCCTCGGATTCATATAGGCCGCCGCCCCAGACGCGGAGCATGTTGAACCCGGCGTCCCGCGCCAAAGTCAGTTTGTGGCGCAGTTGTCCGCGAAGGATCGTGGCCGGAAACGGGCTGTCCGGTATCCAGTTCGCCCCGCGAATAAACGTGTCGAAACCATTAACGCGGAATTTAAGACCGCGCCCTGTGCCGTCACTGTCCGGCTCCTGGATCAGCTCGACTTTTTTGAAGCCGACCATAACGCCTTTATGAAACACGAACTCTTTTTCGGCGTTGGGGTCCGGGTCGGTACGCCAGACGCGCAGGTTGAGCAGGTATCGCTTTTGCGCGTCGCCCTTCGGCTTCACCGGGAGGGAAAGGCTCCGTAACACGTCCTGTCCGTTCGGATTCCAGGGCGCGACTTTTTGTCCGTAAACCGGAAGTGTGACGGTGTAGGTTCCCGGCGCATCCGGCAGTTCCGCCTGCGGGGTGTTGTCGCCGGGCGCGTACAAAGCGATTCCCGCCGTGAGCGGCTCCGGCGAGTATTTGGTCACCGTCAGCGAAACGGTCATCTCCACGGTTATGGCATCGGTAAATTCGTAGTGCAGGTGCCAGTCGGTGATCTCGGCGTGCGGGATTGTTATCAACTCAACCGCTCCGGTGATACCGGCTCCGACCAGTTCCGGTCCCCAGTCCCAGCCCCACTGGTACTGCGGCTTGCGAATAAAGGCGCGTGGTCCGAAGTTGAAATAGGTTTGCGAGCCACGCTCGGAAGTGCCATCGCCGAGGTATGCCGCTGCCCGCGCGGTCCCAACACGCATCGCGGAATCGAACTCGATCCGCAAAGAGTTCTCACCCTCGCCTAACGTTTCCGAAACATCGAAGCGGTACGCGATGTAAGCGTTTTCGGTTTCGGCGATGAGAATGTCGTTCAGATACACGCGGGCGAGAGTGTCCAGACCACTGCATTGAAGAAAGTGACGTCCGAAGGCGCCCCGTGCCGCCCACTGCTCGGGCGAAACGACGAATGTTGTGCGGTACGTCCAGTCCGCGTCATCCACCCATCGCGCACCGATCTCGCCCAGGCGATAAAACGGATTTCCTATCGCCCCAGCCCGAATTAGATCCTGATGAACGTGCCCCGGTACGCTAGCGGGGAGCCAGTGCTTTTCGCCCCCGGCAAGTTGGAACATATCGCGTCCGGGCGGAAGCCGCTCGGCGAATTGCCAACCGTCAACGATTTCGGTAGTGACCGGAGAAAGGGAAGAAGGCGTGTCTGACATAGTGTATCAATCGGCGACGAATAAGGATTTGAGCCTCTATCGTTCCCTTGGATTATAAGTTGGATATATTGACCGTGTCAATGCGGATATGGTAGCCGTTCGGCGGGCCTATAACGGGTCGTTCCCAGAAAAAGTACTGACTTTCGGTATAATGTTGCATGTTGTACGATCGAATGCGCGACAAGTTTCGCGGCGGTTTTTTGGGGACCTTCGTCGGCGATGCGGTCGGCGTTCCCGTGGAAGGATTTACACACGACCAGCTTTCCGAGATACTGGATGCGGTTTCGCGCCTACCGAAAGATTCGGAGGCGCGGGCGGAGACCGAGGCGTTGTTAGGACTCATTTCCAACCCCGCCGTGTTCCCCGACGATTCTGCTCCTTACTCGGATGACACGCAGATGATGATCGGAGTCGCCGAGTCCCTAGTCGAGCGTGGCAGGTTCGACGGTCCCGACATGGCGTCCCGGTTCGTGGAGAACTTCCAAGTTTGGCGTGGCTACGGCGCGGGGGCGTTCGCCGTGCTGTCGGCGATTAAGGACGGCATGGCATGGGACGAAGCGGGAGGTTTACTTTTTAGCGGGCAGGGAAGTTTCGGCAATGGCGGCGCGATGCGTGTCTCCCCGGCAGGTTTATGGGCGCACAAGGACCCTTTTGTTCTACGCCATCTCGCCGAGAACCAGGCAAAGATTACTCACACACATCCCCTCGGTATCGGCGGTGCCGCGCTACAAGCCGCGGCGGTCGCGGTCGCCTGCCGCAACGAACCGGGTAGAGACTTCGACCCGTTGTCATTTTTGGACGAGGTAGAAAGGTTCGCGCCCGGATTACCGGTTCCCTATCAATATGCCCTGCGCGACATTCGCGAGTTCCTCGCGGACGTTCCCGCGACGTGGGACGCGCAAGAGAGGCTCGGCAGTTCGATCGAAGCCCACGAATCCGTCCCAGCCGCGTTGTACGCATTCCTGCGGCTTCCTCACTCGTTCGAGAGTGCCGTCACCTGGGCGGTCCGCCTTGGCGACGACACGGACACTGTCGGTGCGATGACCGGCGCGATCGCGGGCGCCTTTCATGGCTACTCCGCGATCCCCGGAAAATGGCTCCGCGCCCTAGAAAACGGTCCCAAAGGACGTGACTACACGGTGGGTCTGGCGGACAAGTTGTGGGACCGATGGCGAGCACAGCGTTAGCAGGAACCGCGGGGAATGCCATTCCCATCGGTTAGTGTGTCGCGGGTTCCACCCTAGGCGCCGTCATCGCTTCGGGTGTTGCTGCCGGTAGATGTGGCTCGCGTAGTGCTACCGGGGGCGATACCTTCTTCAGCCGCAGGTTGATCAGTTCGACGAACACGGAAAAGCCCATCGCAAAATAGACGTAGCCCTTTGGTATATGAACGTGGAAACCTTCCGCAATCAGAGTCATTCCGATCAACAACAGGAACGACAGGGCGAGCATTTTCACCGTGGGATGCTTCTCGACGAAGGCACTGATCGGGTTGATGGTCA
>JACMMA010000262.1 GCA_014379275.1 Armatimonadota bacterium
CCGGGCGGCGTCGGCAAGACCCGCCTCTCGATCGCTGTGGCGGACGCGGCTTTATCCCAGTTTTCGGATGGCGTCTGGTTTGTTGATTTTGCCCCCCTTGCCGAAGGCGCGTATGTCGCCGAGACTGTTGCGCAAACACTCGGTGTATCACAGGAGGCGGGGCACTCCGCGGAGGAACGACTCATTGCCGAGTTACGATCACGCTCCCTGCTCCTTGTATTCGATAACTGCGAACATCTGCTGGATTCCAGCGCGGCACTGGCTTCCCGCCTTCTTTCCACATGTCCCGATCTTCGGATTCTGACGACCAGTCGGCAGGCACTGGGCGTCACCGGGGAACAGGTCTACCCGGTTCCCTCGCTAAATCTTCCTTCTCTTTCGGGGCGGGAAGGTGTTACCGACCTCCTGACGATCGAGAAGAATCCCGCCTTCTTGCTGGAGTACGCCGGAATCCAACTGTTTGTGCAACGCGCCGTTCAGGCGAATCCGGCCTTCCGACTGGACCGGCGGAACGCGCTGGCGGTGGTAGATGTATGCCAGCAACTCGACGGTATTCCGCTCGCTATCGAACTGGCGGCGGCACGCCTGCGGTCGTTGTCGGTCGGCGATGTCCAGACCCGATTGACCGACCGCTTCCGCCTTTTGAACAACGGCAGTCGCTCTGCCCTGCCCCGTCAGCAGACCCTGCGTGCCGCGCTAGACTGGAGCTACAAACTGCTTTCCGGTGAGGAACAGGTGCTACTAAACCGCCTGAGCCTGTTTACGGGCGGCTGGACTCTGGAAGCCGCCGAAAAAGTCGGCCCCGATGATGACGCGGATGCGTGGGACGTATTGGACACGCTTACGGCTCTGGTAGAGAAAAGCCTCGTTGTTTATGAGCAACGTGGCGAGGCACGGTATCATCTGCTCGAAACCGTCCGGCAATACGCCGGTGAAAAATTGGCAGAAACGGGGCAGGTCGAGGCATATCGCCATCGGCACTGCGAATACTTTCTGGCACTCGCGGAGAGGATCGGGCCGGAGCTGAGCAAAGCGGATCAGGCGCTCTGGCTGGATCGTCTGGAAACCGAACACGATAACCTGCGGCAGGCGATCTCGTTCAGTGCGAAAGAGAGCGACGATGTGCAGATGGGGTTACGGATCGTCGGGGCTGTGTCCCCTTTCTGGGTGCGGCGCGATCATTTGAAAGAAGCACGACAACACTGTGCGGTTCTGTTGTCACGGGAACACCCCCCCGCCCTGACACCACCGCGAGCGACGGCACTTGTGCTGGCGGGAAATCTCGCGTATTGCCAGGGAGATAACTCGGGGGCTCAGCAACATTTCGAGGATGCCCTTGCTGTTTGGCAACATCTTGACAACCGGCGGGGCAGTATTAGCGCGTTGGGCAGCCTGGGGAACGTCGCTCATATACAGGGCGAATATGCCAAAGCGCAGGGGCTTTTCGAAGAAGCCCTGGCACTCTGCCGCGAGATAGGCGGGGTGCCGAACTGGGAAGCGGTTACGTTGACGTGTCTGGGCAATGTCACTTTCGACCGAAAAGATTATGCCGCCTCACGCCTGTATGCCGAATCCTCATTGGAGCTATGCCGCCGGATAGGGAACCGCGATACGGAGGGTATTACCCTCAGTGCCTTGGGGCGGATCGCTCTGCACCAGGGTGTTCCGGCGGATGCTATCCGTTTCTATGAACAGGCACTTGTCATCGAACGCGAGATCGGGAACGTCAGCAAAGAAGCAAAATGCCTTTGTAACCTGGGGCTTGCTCAAGCGGCCCTGGGAAATATCGTTGCCGCGGGAGTGCTCCACTGCCAGTCCCTGTCTCTTTATCAGGAAGCGAGCGACCAACGGCCCATAGCCGCTATTCTTGAGACTATTGCCGACTTCCTGATCGAACGTAGCCCCAGTTCTATGACAGCGGCATGCCGGATATTGGGCGCAGCAGAAAAGTTCCGGGAGGACACCGGCACCGCACGCTTGTCCAGCGAACAGGACATATATGATCGTGCTATGCCCAGGTTACATTCCGCCTTGAGCGACGAAGCATTCGCGGGAGCCTGGGCGCAAGGTCGCACGATGACCACCGCGGAAGCAGTCACCTGCGCGATCCAGGAAACGGAAGCCATGTCCAGTCGCTAGTGTATCGCTCTGACCTTGCCATCCTTTTGGTGAAACTTCCTACTTCAAACCTTAAAAGATGTGTGAAGCATGGGGAGAAGTTATACCAATTCTGACTGATTAGACCACGTGATGCGATGCCGTTCGTGGGAATAAATTCCAACGCTGTTAGGCATTGCGTGCCGGGGGGCTTGCCGGAATAGCGAGGCTTTCCGGTATCCCGTTCGGCGAAGCCCCGGCACGCAGTGCCTAACAGCGTTGGAATTTATTCCCACGAACGATTACATGGCTTTAACAAACCGATTTGGTATTAAATCTCTTTCTCCTACCTTGTCGGACTTGGCGTCTTGGCGGTTCAAAACCCTATCCCTGGTGCAGGATGTTCATCACGTCGCCGTCCTTGACTTCGTACTCTTTGCCCTCGATGCGGACCCAGCCCTTCTCCTTCGCCGCCGCCCAGCCGCCCGCCGCGACCATCTTGTCCCAGTCGATCGTTTCCGCGCGGATAAAACCATGCTCCAGGTCGGAGTGGATCACCCCGGCGGCTTGCGGCGCCTTGTCCCCGGCACGGATCGTCCACGCACGCACCTCTTTTTCGCCGGACGTGAGGAATGTCCGCAGTCCGAGCAGTTGATAGGCGACCTTGACAAGCCGGTTCAAGCCGGTTTCGGTCAAGCCCATGTCGGACAGGTACTCCTTGGCTTCGGCTTCTTCCAATTCGGAAAGCTCCGCCTCGATCTTGGCGGACACGACCACCACGTCGGTCCCCTCGCGTTTCGCGTACGCGCGCACCGCGGCGACGTGCTCGTTGCCTTCGCCGTCAGGCAGGTTCTCCTCGGCGACATTGGCGACATAGATCACCGCTTTCGATGTGAGCAGTCCGAAACTCTTGAACGCTTTCTCGCGCGTGTCTTTATCCATGTTCGTCGCGAACGTTCGTGCCGGTGCGCCGGTGGAAAGGTGCTGGTACAGCGGTTCGGCGATGTCGAGTAGCTCTTTGTCGTCCTTGACCGTCCGCGCCGTCTTCTTCAAGCGATCCATCCGCTTTTCCAGCGTCTGCAGGTCCGCGAGTGCCAGTTCGGTGTTGATCGTTTCCAGATCGCCCGCCGGGTCGACCTTGCCCTCGACATGGATGATGTTTTCGTCCTCGAAACAGCGCACGACGTGCGCGATGGCGGCGACCTCGCGGATATTGGCGAGGAACTGGTTGCCCAACCCCTCGCCCTTGTGCGCTCCTTTGACCAGACCCGCGATGTCCACGAACTCCACGGCGGTCAGGATGATGGGCGGCACCCGGTCGCCCTTGGTGAACACCTTCGACAGTGCGTTCAGCCGCTCGTCGGGGAGCGTGACGATGCCGACGTTTTTGTCGATCGTCGCGAACGGGTAGTTCGCGGCGACCGCGCCCGCTTTCGTGATCGCGTTAAAGAGCGTAGACTTGCCGACGTTCGGCAGACCGACGATTCCGACTCCAAGTGCCATAAGTGTATAAACCCTTCGGGAAAATCCCCTTGCTACTATGCGGCATGCCGGGGCGTTCGTCAAGAAGAAACGCGCCCGCCGTGATCGGCGGGCGCGTTGTTTTATTGTGTGGCGGTTGAAAACTCCGACTACTTCGCCGGTGCCGCCGCCCGTAGCTTTTTCAGCGCCGCGACCCGCGCGACGAAAGACGGCAGGAACTCCGACTTGCTGTCCGGCGGGTACAGGGCGATGACCTTCTCCCCGGTGGCGATCGCCTTGTCGAGATCGCCCGCCTTCTCATACGCGTACACGAGCGTGTCGAATAGCCAGGGGGCTTTCAGCTTGGAGGATGCGACGGACGCTTCGGCGAGGGTGACTGCCGCCGCATAGTCTGGTTTCTTGACCTTCGACTCCGGCTCGACAATCGCCCACGCCATGGCGTTGAGAGTGTTCGCCTTTCCCTTGAAATCGGTCGCTGCCACTTTCAGCGCGTACTTCTGTGCCGCGTCTTCGTCGTACTTCAGCAGGAAATCGAACCGCCCCACGGCGATGTCGCTGGCATACTCCGGGTTCGCCTCCAGGACTTTATCTATCGCGGCGACCGCTTCCTTGAACTGGTCCTTTTTCGCGAGTTCGATCGCGGGACCGAACAACTCCATCATTCTCTCCGGCGTCTTCGCCGTTTTCTCGGAAGGCTTCGACGCGCCGGTTTGCGCATGAGCGGGGGCGACGCCGAGGGTAGCGCCTCCGCCGAGCGCGAGCACTGCAACGAACGAGGGGAACAAACGCGGCATAACAGGTCTCCTGTACGGTATGGGGCCGATCGGTTCATCGCGGGGGACGGCGGTTTTCAAGCCGCTGTCCCCGCGTCATTATTTTGCCCCGGACGCTTTGAGCTTCTTGAGCGTGGCGACCCGCACCATGAAGTTCGCCATATCCTCCGACTTCGTATCCGGCGGGAACAAAGCGATCGCTTTCTCCTCGGTCGCGATCGCCTTATCCAGATCGCCTGCCTTCTCATACGCGTACGAGAGAGTATCGAGAATATGCGGGCTCTTTTCCTGGCTGGCCGCGACCGCCGCTTCGGCGATGGTGACCGCCGCCGCGTAGTCCGGCTTCTTGATCTTCGACTCCGGCCCGACGATCCCCCATGCCATACCGTTCAGGACATTGGACTTGTCTTTCAACTCACCGGTCGCCGCTCTCGCGACATACTTCTGCGCGGCGTCTTCGTCGTACGCGAGTAACAAACTGAACTTTAGGGGCGCGACATCCCCGGCGTAATCGGGATTCGCTTCCAGGGTTTTGTCGATCGCGGCGACGGCTTCCGGCAACTTTTTCTCTCCCGCGAGTCGCAAGGCGGGACCGAACAGTTCGTTCAGTTTCGCCGCCTTTGCCGCCTCTTTGGCCTGAGCTTCCTGCTTTACCTGCAACGCTTTCTGCGCGGTGGCGACGTCATAATTACCGGCGATAACTTTGCCGACCGCCTCGTCGAGCCC
>JACMMA010000263.1 GCA_014379275.1 Armatimonadota bacterium
CGACGGCACGCCGCACACACTTATTTCCGTTTCGAACTGGGATTTCGCGTGGCAGATGAGCTATCGGTTCAAGACGCCGATTCGCTTACCTCAGAACACGCGCATTGATCTGTCGGCAGTGTATGATAACTCGTCCACGAACCCGAAAAACCCGAATACTCCCCCGAAAGAGGTGCGCGACGGAGAGCGCACCACCGATGAGATGTGCAACTTGTTCGTCGCTTATACACTGGACAGCGAGTAACAGCGGCGATTTTCGATCTCCGTTACCGTACACTCGCCGCGATCTTCCGAAGTTCGCTTTCCGGTAGATCCCCGATGAGTAGATAGGCAGCACCGTTTTCGCCGCGCACGAATAAGCCGTGCTTGCCCTGCGGGAACGGGACATAAGCGGAACCGTCGGGGCGCAGGAACGGGCTAACACGGGGCGGCATTCCGTCCCGCAAGACGGCCAGCGACAGGGCGTTTAGCCCGTTCGCGTATCGTAGCGCGACATGGGCGCCCCTTTTGGTCGCTTCCACCTGCCGGAGTGTGTACCCGGACGGGAGATAAGCCGGTTCGGGGGTGACGACACCCGCCTGTCGCGCTTCGGCGACCGTCTTGAATCGGTGTCCTCCTCGCTTATCGGCTCTCTTTTCATTTGACCCCGTTTCCTTATCGCGTGTTCTGGGAGGAAGGAAATCGCCCGGCGAAAAATCGGGCGACAAGTCGAGCGAAGTATAATAGGAGCCGGACAAGACTTTCCCCTGCGCATTTTTCTCCTCGGTACGTAGCCGAAGTCCGGTTTCGCGGTCGATCCAGAAGCGGCGCGTCGGCGCGTCGGGGATGCGCGTCGCACGCACCTCGACGATGTCGCACACGCGACCTGCCACCGTGTCCGACCCGACGACTTGCGCAGACAGGAATCGCTTGCCGAGACGCATGATCAGTTCCTTGACACGCTTATCGATCCTGGTGAACCGGGAATCGTCTCCGGCGATGTCGTCCGGGCGGTCCAATGAAAAGCGGTAGGAGCGTTGCGGCGTGTCCAGAACCACGCGCCCCCTGCCGTTCGCTGGTTCGCGCCGTAGTCCGCGCTTCGGATCGAACTTGACAACATGTTCAGCACCAGGACCATCGGCACGGATCGTGGATTCACGGGCGATATAAGGAACCGCCCGTTCCGATTCCACCATGCGGCGCAAAAGTTGCACCGCCTTCTGGTCGAATACGGCGCTCGATTCCGGTGATTGCGGCGTCTGTGCGTGAGCCATGCCGCCGAAAGAAGCAACAAAGAGCGTCGCGGCAACGGCGTGAAAAAGACGGCGGCGTATCACGTTAGTTCTCCGCGATCCCCGTCAACGCGGTCGCGGGATCGCCGAGCAGTTGTGCCGAAGAGAACGACGTGTGCTCGTCCCACAGTTCGGTCAGTGTCGGGTCGCTGGCAACAAGGTTCGCGGCGGTGTCCGGCGATGACAGAGGAAGGACTCGCGTTACGGTGACGTTGTCGGAGCGAGTCAGCAGGTATCCGGCAGGAAACAAGGCGACCAACACAACGAACGCCCCCGCGAGTGCCGGGGCGAAGCGATAACCCGCCGCGGACGGGGCAGTCTTCTCGTCCCACCAGACGCGCAATTTATCCAGCGGCGACAGCGGCTTGGGGGCAAGGCATTCGTCCGCGATGCGCCGCGCGAGCATGGCTTCAAAATTCGCCGACGGGCCTTTCGGGGTCGGGAGCGAAGAAACCAGGCGTGCCGTTGCCGCGAAATCGTCGGCGATGGATTGACACACCGCGCAGGATTGGACGTGTGTTTCTACCTGCCGCGTCGTTTCGCCGATTAATTCGCCATCCGCGTATTCCGCGAGAAGCGGTTGTATTTGTTTGCAGTCGTTCATGGTCGCCATTTTGTGATTCTCTATCTGCCCAGATACTCCTTCAAGTGCCCTCGAAGCGCGATGCGCGCGTTAAAAATCCGCGATTTTATCGTCCCGAGCGGTACCCGCTCCGTTTGCGCGATCTCGTCGTACGCCAGACCTTCCACGTCGTGCAGAATTACGGCAGAGCGCAACTTCGGCGGCAATTTCGCCAGCGCGGATTCGATCTGCTGACCGAGTTCCTTGCGCGCAAACAATAAGTCCGGCTCGTGGGACATATCCGACACGTCGCGCGACGCCCCTTCATCGGATTCATCTATCGGCGCATCTAACGATACGTCGCCGCGGGCGTGCTTGTTTTTGCGGAACGAATCCGTACAAAGGTTCCCCGCGATACGGAACAGCCACGTCGAAAGGCTCGCCTCGGCACGGAAACCGGCAATATTCGTGTACATGCGGACGAACACCTCCTGCGTCAGGTCCTCGGCGTCCTCCGCACTCCCGGTCATCCGGTACACGTAGCGGTATATTTTATCCTTGTACCGTGACACGATCTCGTTGAACGCCGCGACGTCCGCCTTCTGACAGCGCGCGATCAGGGCACTATCGGTGTTGGTCACGGCAAAATTCCATAGGGCAACCATAAGTGTCGTTCCGTGGCAAACTTCCTCGGTATAGATTCTACCGCTACAGACGCAAGGAAACGCCGATTGTTCATTCCGCGCGGGCGTGGTATTTTTAATCGTGCCAGCACCGAGCGACGCCCCCGAAGCGAGTACAGATGACCCGGCGCACGATCCGCTGATCAAGCAGTTCCTGCAGACGTTCCTGCCCGAGTTTATGGAGGGGTTTTACCCCGAAGTCGCCGCCCGGCTGGATTTTTCGGCGGTACAATGGCTGGACAAGGAATCGTTCCCGGACCCACCGCGCGTAAATCGGCGGAGCCGATTTCGCTGAGGAGGTGCAGTACGTATCGCGGACCTGGTCGCGCAGGTGCGGACGAAAGACGGCGAGCCGGAAATTGTTCTCATACACATCGAGCCGCAACGGACCCGGCGCAAAAACTTCGCGGGGCGGATGTTCGAGTACCACGCACTCGGCATCCCCGATCTGGTGGAAGCCGACTACGCGGGAAGCGATAACTCGGCAATCTCGGCATTCCGTGCGTTGATGCGCGAGCACAAGTGGTACAGACGGGAGAAGCCGCGCGACCGCGTGGCGCGGGTGATGGGGCTACTGACCGCCCCGGCGGCACTACGGATAGATGACAATCGACGCACTTATTTGATCGCGTTCGTGGATAAGTATCTGCCGCTCACTCGCTCGGAACGGCGCGAGCTGGAGCGACGTCTGAAAGGAACGGGAGAAGAAGTCGTGGAACAGATAATGACCTACTATCAGCGCGAGGGATACGAGAAAGGCAAAGCCGAGGGCTTGCAAATAGCCGCACCACAACTCCTGACGGTTAAGTTCGGTCACCGACTCCCGCCGGCGCGGGAGCGGGTGGAAGGCATGCGAAGTGCGGACGAGTTGACCATTCTGCTGAGCCGCATCTCTTCGGCGGTGACCTTGAACGATCTCGGTCTCGCGCCCGCTTAAGTGCCGTTGCGCACCGAGGATGAAACAATCCCGGTGCCCGCCCGTGCACACCCGGAGACGTTCCGGCGTTCGTCGTAGGTCACAGGAAAATATTTCAAGATAGCGTCGCTTCGCAGGTGCGGGCGGCGTGGAAGGCGTATCGCTAAAACATCATGCGTATTGGAATCATCGAATCGTACCGACCGTACATGCCCGACTTCGCGGACCCCGCCGCCCCGGTCGTCTCGCTTTGCGAGGGCAACACGCCGCTCATCGAGGCTCCGCGCCTCGCGCCGAAGCTGGGCTTGCCGGCAAATTTCCGTCTCTTCCTCAAGTTCGAGGGAATGAACCCGACCGGCTCGTTCAAAGATCGGGGCATGACCGCCGCGGTCTCGGTCGCGAAGAAGAAGGGGATGCAGGTCGTGATGTGCGCGTCCACCGGAAACACATCCGCCGCCGCAAGCGCGTACGCCGCCCGCGCCGATATGAAGTCGGTGGTGATCCTGCCGAGAGGTGAGGTTGCCCTCGGCAAACTATCGCAGGCACTCATCCACGGCGCCAAAGTACTCGCCATCTCCGGCAACTTCGACGACGCCCTCACCCTTGTGCGGCATATATGCGCCGAGTATCCGATCGAGCTGGTAAATTCGGTCAACCCGGTACGCATCGAGGGGCAGAAAACGGCGGCGTTCGAGATCGTAGACGCACTGGGCGATGCGCCCGATTTTCACGCACTCCCGGTCGGGAATGCGGGCAACATCACGGCGTATTGGCGCGGCTTCCGCGAGTTCGCCGAGGCGGGCAAAGCGACCCGGAAGCCACGCATCCTCGGTTTCCAGGCCGCCGGGTCCGCGCCGCTGGTTCTCGGATACCCGGTGGACAAGCCGGAAACCATCGCGACGGCGATCCGCATCGGCAAGCCAGCGTCCTGGGAGAGCGCGATCGCCGCCCGCGACGATTCCGGCGGACAGATCCAATCCGTAACCGATGACCAGATCGTCGAGGCATACGCGATGGTCGCCTCTACCGAAGGCGTTTTCGCAGAGCCGGCGTGCGCCGCGCCGCTCGCGGGCTTGAAAAAGTTAGCTGCTAACGGCTATTTCGCGGAGTTTACGGACCGCGCTTACACAGTCACCGCAACGTTGACCGGTCACGGCTTGAAAGACCCCGACCGCGCTATCAAAACGGCCCTATCCGGTATCGTCGAAGTCGATGGCGAGCGCGGTGCGATCCTGCGCGAGATCGGTTTTTAGCTCTGTTTGAAAGTTTGTGTGGCGGGGCATGAACTAACCGTTCCTCACGCACGTATATAGATCACAGAAAGAAATACGCCCTAATGAATTTGCCCGCCCCTGATGGCTTTAATGCACTAAACACTGGTGTTGTTGCCGCAAATGCAGTCACGCCACAACCCCCATCTCCGGAAACGCTAGCCCGCTTGCAAGCCTACCATGTCCAGGAAGCCAAGCAGAACAGCATTCGTAAATGGCAACGGATTGAGCGAATGATTCTTTTGCCGATCCTCCTGGCAGTCTTCGTCGGTTTGTTTAATTTTAAGATGGGGCAGGTACAGGGTCGCTCGATGGCCCCTACATACGAAACCGGCGACAAACTACTCCTTCTGAAGTCGTACAAAACCTTTTCCCCGGTCAAGGTGGGCGACATCGTGGTGATAAAATTAAGCGACGGCAAGTACAAGGGTGAGGAGTGGGTTAAGCGCGTCGTGTTCGTGCAGAACGACAAAGGCACGGCGAAGTGGCAACCGGAAATTCGCACCTCGAAGCGTGTCTCCCTTGAAGCCTGGTTCCCGGATTATTTCGCGGGCGAGAGGCAGGTGCCTGCGAATCACATCATGGTAATGGGCGACAATTTTATGAACTCGGTGGATTCGCGCGACGAAGAAATCGGCGCTATCGCGCCCAGCGAGGTTGAGGGCAAGGTGATTAAAGTTTGGATCAGCGAGAACAATTCCCAGCAAGCGGCGATGTGACGTTGCCAATCGTGTTGCGTACCGACATCCCTGGTCTGCAGCGAGTAGCTACCGGCAAGGTGCGTGATGTATACGCGGTCGGTGGCGATCAGGTTTTACTGGTTGCTACCGACCGCGTTTCTGCGTTTGATGTCGTGCTGAATCAAGGCATCCCTGGCAAAGGTGCCGTTCTTACTCAAATCAGCGCGTTCTGGTTCGAGCGGTTCGCCGGTCTGATTCCCAACCATCTTCTTTCGGCGGACGACAGTGCGATTCACGCCGCCCTCCAAGCCTCCGGCGTTTCCATGACGGATGAACTACGCCAAACCCTGTCGGAGCGCTGCCTTCTGTGCCGCCGTACAAAACCGCTCCCCATCGAGGCGGTAGTACGCGGGTATCTTTCCGGCTCGGCGTGGATAGAGTATGCGCAAGGGGACCAGGGACAGCGGGATGTGTTAAGTCCCCTTTCCCTCTGGGGTGTTTCCTTACCGCGCGGCTTGCGCGAATCCGATAAGTTGCCGCAACCGATCTTCACGCCGTCTACGAAGGCGACAGCGGGTCATGATGAGCCGATGCCGCAGAGCGAAATCGCGAATTACATCGGTGAATATGCCGGACCCGTGCGGGATGCGGCGATCCGGGTATACGAAGCGGCGGCGGAATACGCGCGGGAGCGCGGCATTATTATCGCAGATACGAAGTTCGAGTTCGGGGTCGATGCGGACGGGGAATTACTTCTGATCGACGAGGCCCTGACACCGGATTCATCGCGATTCTGGCCCGCCGATACCTACGAACCGGGGCGCGGGCAATCCTCGTTCGACAAACAGTTCGTCCGCGACTTTCTGCTGTCGGTTCCCGGCTGGGACAAACAGGCACCGGCACCCGATCTGCCCGATGCGATTGTTTCGAAAACAGCGGATAAATACCAGGAAGCGTTCCGACTGCTGACCGGGCGTGATTTGTAGGCGCGACGAACCCACACGCCATGCTCGAATCCGTCACACTTACCGGGAGTATCGTCCGCCTCGAACCGCTCGCCATGAGCCATGCGGATGATCTCGCGGCAACAACACAGGACCCCGAAACCTGGCGGTACCACGGCGTCGGCGACCTGACGCAACGCGCCGATCTGGAAGCGTTCATTACCTCCGTACAGGGCGAAACGGAACGCGGCGTCGGTCTCAACTTCGCCATCGTTCGGCTGGATACGGGGCACGCCGTGGGCGCGACCAGTCTCTGGGATGTTTCCCTCGAACACCGCCGCGCGGAGATCGGACGGACATGGCTCGCGACGGAAACCCGCCGCACCGGCGTCAACACGGAAGCCAAATTTCTGTTGTTTCAACATGCCTTCGAGAAGTTACAACTGCTCCGCGTGCAGCTCAAAACCGACACGCGCAACGCGATCTCCATGCGTGCCATTGAGCGGCTCGGCGCAAAATACGAGGGCGTCCTGCGCTCGCACATGATCCTGCACAACGGCTCGCGCCGCGACACGGTGTATTACAGCGTTCTGTCGGAGGAATGGCCGGACGTGAAGCAGGCACTATCCCGACGACTCGGGGCGTGAATCACCTCAGTACCGGATTCCTAACTCCTGAACCGCCGCCTCCACTGCCCGCGTCTGCCGCCCGATGGTTTCGGCGACTCCGGCGACCGCTGTCGTTCCTGTCGCGGCGTCGATGCCCGCCGCCGCGGGCGAAACGCGGAGCGACGCGATACTGCTTTGCGCCGCCCGGAACGCCTGATACACCAGTTCCTGCTCCGCCTCGATACGCTCAGTAAGACTGTCGAGTGATTCGGCGCGGCGTAACCGCTCCTCGCACAATGCCAGACTTTGCGCGAACGCCGACCGCGTACCGGGATCGCTAGATTGCTCCTGGCGCTGGCGCAGTGCATCCGCTTCTGCCCGGAGCGTTTCCACGGATGCGGTCGCGAGAACATTAGCGATCTCGGCGCGGACCGCGTCGAGGCGTCTCCCGCTATCGAGCAGAGCGTTCAGTTGCGTCATCTGTTCCCGTCGCAGATCGGCGGATATAACGCCTTCCTTACCCGCCTGTCTCGGACATAACTCGCGCACGGCATCGCAATAGGTATGTTCGGTTCGCGTTCGATAAACCTGGCATAGGGCATCAGCCAGAAATCCTTTTACCAACGTCTTGGTGGTGTTTTCATTACCTGCACGTCGGTAGATTTCCTGGGAATACGATGAGTAACCGAGCAAAAATCCCAGTAGTAGAACCATCGCCGCAAGAAATGGGCCTGCGAAGCCGTGAGCGACAACCATCAGGAAGACTGTCACCATTGCTATCACCGGACGCGGGACCAGAGCATCGGTAGGCAACGTCTTCGAACGGGCCAGTAGCTTATCGCGCAGGTCATGTTCCCTATTGGAAAGACTTCCTGTTGGGGGAAAGGGCTTCATCAAGCCGTGCAAATAGCCCCATGCCGCCTCTCGCAAGGCCGGATCGAGGCTATCTATCCACTCGGTCAGGTTTTCGGCGGGGGGCGTGGGCATGCGTCACATCGCCGCGTGAATCACCGGGCGGCGTTTCGGGTCCGGCTCCGCGATTCGTAGCACTTCACGCGTCACCGGGGCGATGTCGCCGCCGCCGGAAAGCAGGTAACGTAGCAGGAACAGGAACGGGTTGCCCTCGGTCCAGTTGAAATACGCGTGCGGCGTTTTCCCGGTCGCGTCGCGCAGATACAGGAGCGTCGCCGCGATGCCGTTCGGAATGGCCGTCGCATCTACGCGCAGCACCCGGTAGCCGCTGATTTCCACGCCGCGGATCCGCACGTCACCCTCGAACTCCGACGCATCGCGGATATACACCTCCAAAAACAGGATCGGCGCGTCCGGCGACAAACCATGATCCTCGCGCACTTCTTTTTCCTCGCGGGCGTACTCGCGCACATCGCGCGATTCCGGCGCGTTGGGCACGACACGAAGCATGTCTTTCTGCCGCATCGCGATCGTCAGCAGCCGTTGCGCCGAGTCGTCGATGATGATTCGCTCAGCACGCAATTCCAGCGAACGATAGACGCGAGACAAGAGCGACACGGCGACGATGGTAAAGATAAAGAACGAGGCGATTTTCACACCATCGGGGCGCTCGTACACATTCACCGCGGTTGTATAAGCGAACACCGCGGCAATAATACCGAAGAAGTAGCGTCGCCCGAGCGACTCCTTTTTGCGGGCGGCGGCGATAGTCACGGCGACGGCGGCGGAGGTCATCAGCACGAGCACACCGGTCGCGTAGGCACCCGCTTGTGCGTCTACCCCGGCTTTAAAGATGATGGTGACCACGAACGCGATGGCGGTGAATATGAGCACAAGTGGGCGGTTCGCACGGGTCCACTCGGGAGCCATTCCGTAGCGCGGCAGATAACGCGGCACGATGTTGAGTAGCCCCGCCATCGCGGACGCTCCTGCGAACCAGAGGATGGCTACCGTGGAAATGTCGTACACGGTGCCGAACCCTTTTCCGAAGAACTCGTACGCGAGGTACGCCAGGGCGCGACCGTTCGCCTCGCCCTTCGCGGATATTTCGACGCCTTTACCGTCCACAGCGGCGGCGGCGAACTGCGCGGGCGGTATCAATATCGTGGTTATCACCGACGATAAGATGAGGTACACACTCATGATCAACGCCGCCGTCAGTAGCAATTTGCGGGTGTTGATGACGCGCCCCTTCGGGTTCTCTTCCGTGTCGCCGGGGTTGCCTTTCACAAGGGGCATGACCGCGACGCCGGTTTCAAAGCCGGACAGACCGAGGGCGAGTTTGGGAAACGCGAGCAAAGCGATCCCCGCCATCAGGAGCGGGTTACCACCGCCGAAAGCGGGTTGTGCAAGGCGTTTCACCCACTCCGAAACCCCCGTCCCTGCGTTGAAAGGCGTGCTGGTCGCGTGGAAAAGTTCGATCACCCCGCGCCCGACGACGAGTGCGTTCAAGCCCAGGTAAAAGACGACCAGCACCACCGCAATACCGACCGCTTCTTTGAAACCCTTCAGAAACACGGCGGAAAGTAATCCGATAAGGAGCAGGGTGATCGCCACCTCATGCCCCTCGGTGTAGTGCGTCAGAAACGGGTTCTCCACGATGTGCGCGGTCGCATCGGCGGCGGACAATGTTATCGTGATGACGAAGTCCGTCGCTACGAAGCCGAGCAGGGCGAGCACGAACAATTTCCCCTGCCACCACTTGAGCAAACCCTCCAGCATCGAGATCGAGCCTTCACCGTGCGGCGATTCGGCGGCGACCCGGCTGTAAATGGGGTACGCACCGAACAGCGTGAGAAGAACCAGGATCAGTGTCGCGAACGGCGACAGCGCCCCGGCGGCAAGTGCGGCGATACCCGGCTGATAACCGAGCGTCGAGAAGTAATCCACCCCGGTTAGACAAACGACCTGCCACCATGTGTGCGTCTTGTGATGTTGCTGCCCGGTGCCTGCCTCGCCGTGTGCGTGCGGTCCTTCGGCTTCGGGCAGGTATCCGGCAAGTAGCCAGCGCAGAAACGGACTACGGGCAAGGGCGGCTTTTGCGCGCGCTTCTTTAGGGTCGGGGGCGGTGATTACGGAAGACATAAGTTAAGGTGCCACGTGTGCAGATTTCGCCAATGAGGCGTTGTCCCTCTATAAGGCGCATGATACGGCGTTTTGGTTGCGCAGGTCAACGTTTAGAGGATGGCGGAGATTGGCCGCGACCGGGATACCCGGCCCCGCCGGGAATCGACCTGGCAAAGGCAAGGGCGGCTAGCGCGTCGCCCCGCTAGCCGCCCCGTCACCCCCGCCGGGTTCATTCCCCCCGCCGCCCGCACTCGCTCGCGCTTACTCACG
>JACMMA010000264.1 GCA_014379275.1 Armatimonadota bacterium
CTATGTCATTAAAGATCCCCGAATGCGGTAGACTGCTCCTGACATTTACTCTCTCTGGGGTTGCGTTTGGCGACCTGACTCTACCTGATATGCCACGCGTCGTCAGAAACCGAATGATGTCTACATTATTTAACCAGAAACTAAAGTACTAGCCTCGTTACAAATCGCTCCATGGATGTGATCGTGTCCAAGCCTATTACTCGCCTGCTCTTCAAATATAAGAAAGCATATTGTCTAGGATGTGTGATTTTTGCAACCGTTATGTTGGCTCAGGCACAGACGGCATTGCCCACGCTCTTGCGTTCTTTCGATCGTGTTCTGCTGCTTGAAGAGAAAGCCGAAACCTCAGCCGGTGTGAGCGTGGCCGACCTCAACGGAGACGGCTATCCGGACATTGTTCTTGGCAAAGGGCGGCATTGGCCATTGTTCAATCGCCTGCTTTTGAACGATGGCCATGGCGGCTTCATCGCCAGTAATCTTGGGAAGGCACCTGACCGCACCTATTCGGCGGCGCTGGCTGATATTGATCGCGACGGACGCCTGGACATCGTGGTCAGCAACGATGCCCCCGATCGCAAGCTTGTATACAGAAATGATGGCAAGGGACACTTCGCGGAATTCGGTACCTTCGGCAATCCCAAGTGGAGCACACGGTACGTGACCTTGGCGGACCTCAACGGAGACGGCTATCCGGACATTGTGGCTGCCAACCGCGGGGACTATCCGGACTCGGCGACCGGAAAACCCGGTAAAGACCCCCTCGGCCCCATTCCGAGTTATGTCTGCCTCAACGATGGCAAAGGGCATTTCCCGACTTGCCAGCCACTGCCAACCGAATCAGCCACCTCGATCGTCGCAACGGATTTCGACGGAGATGGCGCGATCGACCTGTTCGTGCCTCATCGCGACGGCGGCCAGAGCATCGTACTTCAGAACGACGGCAAGGGGCACTTCCCGACCTCAACCAAGGTAGGTCCAGCCAAAGCGTGGATTCGCATGGGCGTGGCTGGCGATCTTGACGGCGACGGGCGGCCCGATCTGGCGTTCATTGATGAACGCCTCAAGGCCACCTTCATCATGTTTAATCGCGGCGGCCGCCAGTTCGGAGAACCGGGAAGGCTTCCCGGTCCGGAGCGGCCGCCATACTGCCTGGCGATCGCCGACTTGAATCGTGACAAGCGGGCGGACATCATCGTGGGCTACGTGGAGCGGCCCGGATCGGTATACTTCAACACCGGGCAGGGTCGCACGTTCCACGAGGTCACCTGGAACGACGGCAAGGGCATCGTGTACGGCCTGACCTTCGCCGACTTCGATGGGGATGGCTGGCCGGACATCGTTACGGCGCGCTCCGATGCTCCCAACGGTATCTGGTTCAGCACGAAATCGGACGGCACTTGACGAACTGTACTACGTCATTCAGAAAGTGATAGATTGGAAGAACAGCCACCTGCATCAATTTGAGCCACCTGATCCCGGCGAAACGATGCCCAACACAGGCCGCTCCCGACGAACCTCCCTGCGCCATGTCCCGACAACCGACCCGTTCGGCGAACCCTTTGACCTGCAGATGGAGGACAGTGACGAGAAAGCCAGAGACGAGGCGCAATCCTAGGTCCGTCTTCAGCATCTGGCAACGGCAGCGGCAGTCAATCTGGTGCGGGTTTGGGATTGGATTTGTGGAAGGGAGCCGGAGAAAACGCGGCACTCTCACTTCCTCCGAATGGCTACTGCCTGAGAACACTAAATTCGGCAACAAGGTCTATGTTTGTTCGAGGCCTATATGTGCCCTCGGATTGTTGCGCCTCGAACGAGCAAAGCGACAACGATTACGCTCTACGGCAGATTCAGGAGATACTCAAGGCGGACGTCCGCCCTTCGACTGAGTTGGACCTGGAAAAGATTCGCCGCGATGCCGACCGACAAGACTAAGAATAATGATCTCTAAAGGAAGTGTCCATCCGGGCAGTTAGAGAACTGCCCGGCATAAGGCAGTCTGTGGCGCAGTATGCATCATGTGGCACCGGCTCTTTTCGTCTAGCTCAGTCACGGTCGCAGATGCAGCGACTTTACTGTTTCCAGCCTACGATTGCTTCATTCGTGCGTGACAATAGAATCACCAGTGTAACCCGGCCCAGTGCTTCGCCGAGGCAGACGACTTGTAGCGGATAGCCTGCCTCGTCTTCGATCGCGGTGAATAGTACGGTATGCCTGTTCTTCATCGATGCTCTGGTAAAGCCAGTGATTCACGAATTGAAATATATTCTTCATCTCCCGTATTCCCTACAAAAAACTCCGGATATTTCCTTGACAGATCGGGTATTTCTTGTTACTATCTGGTATTACCAAGCGGCGGACTGGACTTACCAAAGTAGTATTCATTCTTGCTGGTAAGGCAATTACTTTATGAGCACTCCGTTATACGGGAGAATTAAAGAGCAGATACGCGTGGATTATCTCCAAGTGCCTGAGGAGTCCCGGCAAATTCCCTCCGAGCGGGAACTTCAGGAGCAGTATCAGGTTAGCAGACCTACGATCAGCAAGGCACTCACCGTGCTAGCGACCGAGGGTGCTCTTGTGCGGCAGCAACGCCGGGGGAATTTTGCCACCGTTCCACAGCGCGAGCCGGTTGTACGAGCGTCAGCAACGTCGCGCCAGATCGGTTATGTTGCTCCGCTCGCTGGCGAGGAGTTGATTCAGCGTTGCTTCCGCGGGATCGACCGGATCGCACACCGGCGCGGCTATCAGGTTCTGATGGGTAATGCGGGTAACAGTGTCGAACATGAGCGGGAAGCCGTGCGAGACTTGATTGCTTCCGGTGTGTGCGGGCTGGTGATTACTCCTGTGCCACGCCGCCGTGAGACAGTGGTGAATGACTACCTCACTTCGGAAGTTTCTGAGGTTCCCTTCGTTCTGGCGGACACGGGTTTGCCACAACATGGTGGACTTCAAGTCCTGTTCGATAACCGTCGCCTCGGCTACGCGATGACGGAATGGCTGATCAAAGAGGGGCATTCGCGGATCGCCCTGCTCAGTTACACCGGGGAAGTGTTACATACACCGCTGGCAGCTCGGTTCGAGGGCTACCGGGACGCCCTGAGGGACTTTGGCATCGTCGAGGATAATAATATTCTGGTCGGTCGCTTCGATACCGCGCTCGATCACGATGTCGCGTTGAATCAGTATCTCGACCAGTGGCAGGGTTTGAAGGAGCCGCCGACAGCGATCATCGCCCCGGAGGACACCCTGGCGGTCGAACTCGTGACGCTCCTGAAGTCGCGTGGAGTCCGGGTGCCGGAAGACATGCGCGTGGTCGGGTTCGACAACCGTTCCACGGCGCGGTACTTCGATCCCCCCATTCCGACGAGTGCGCCCGACTTCGAACGGCTGGGGGAAACCGCATGTGATCTGTTGCTGGAGTCGATTGAGTCGCCAGTAGTACACCCGCGAACGGTCGTTCTGGACGTGCCGCTACTGATTCGCAGGGCAGTTTCCGTACCGGCGGAAAGAAACGGCACCCATGCCAATCACGGTGTTTTGTCGTTCCGGTGAATCTGGAGAAAAATAACCAACTGGGTCGTGAGGCGCATAAGACCGCGCTTCGTAGCAAGGAGGACGATGAAAAAAGAGGTGTCACCTTTGGTGGCTATAGCGGCACTGATAATCATTCTGGGCATCGGCGTTTTCGCGTTCTTACGCTCCGAGCGCCTCGCCCCCGTAGCAACCGCCCCCGGGTCGACTGGGATGCCGCCCCAAGTCAGCGCGGAGATACAAAGACGTATGCAGGAATCAAAAATAAACCCGACAAAACCCTGATCAGGCTGTTTACCCAAAGCAATGTTGCCAAAGGTGCCGCGTTTCTGCCGCGCCGCTTTTTCCACCCTCGGAACGAATAATGAAATCCCGTTCCGTTTCTTCACTGAAGGAGGCTATATGTTCAATCGAGTTGTTTTAAAGTCGCGTCGCGGCTTCACGCTGATCGAGTTACTCGTCGTCATCGCAATTATCGCGATCCTCGCCGCGATACTTTTTCCCGTTTTTGCGCAGGCACGTGAGAAAGCGCGGCAAATATCCTGTCTGTCCAACCTCAAGCAGATCGGGCTCGGCTATAAGATGTACGCGCAGGATTATGATGAACTTTTCCCGATGGGTAACGACAACACGGCAATGGTCTGGGAAAATAACCCGGATCGGAACCCGTACCCGAGTTTCGGCGGCGGTCCCTGCGGGGGATCTATCAATCCAGACTGGGTCGGCGTCACGGTTCCCGGCGTCCCCGGTCCGCCGATGACAGGGTGTACCTATGGATACGAGTTTTATCGGTTCCTGATGCACATCCAGCTCGGTCCCTACACCAAGAACCAGAACATCTGGTATTGCACCTCGGACCCTTATGCGGAGCCTTCGCCCGAAAACATCGCCCATGGCAAACAGTCGTATCACATGGTCGTCAACTGGATCTACAACGTTTGTCTGCCCCCGGCCGCCTGGCCCTTCGCCTGTGTCAAATATCCGGGTGGACAGACGAAGAAGTTGTTTGGTCTGGAAACGGGGGAAACATCGGATTTCGTCTCCGAACGTATCATACTCACCGAGCGCGGCGCGTTCGGCTGGAACGGGCCTGACCTCGTCCCACCGGAACTGGCTCCCGGCTTCCGCACTAACATCAACCATTCGCAGGGCTATAACGCGGTCTTCTTCGACGGTCACGCCAAACTGATCACCTACGGCGGGAAGTTCAAAACGCTCCCGGCTCTGGGCTGGCCCCCGGAAAACGCCCCGCAATAGGGGGCGGAATCTTTCCTTGCTTCCGGTGTGGCAAAAAACAGACCGCCCCACCGGAGGCGGGGACGTGCGTTTCAGAGGAGAGCGTTGTGGGGCAGGAGATGGAATGATTCAAATGGAAGAGTCTGCGGTCGTGAAGATCGGTCTGTGTCAGACGGCGACCGTGGAATGGGATGTAGAAGGCAATTTCCGGCGTGTTCTGGAGGACATCACCACGGCGGCGGGACAGGGGGCGGAACTGATTATTACGCCCGAATGTGTGCTGAACGGCTATGCTGGACCCGGTTTATCGGACTGGAAGACGCGTTTCCCGGCGACGACCGAACCGCTCCAGGGTGACTATCTGAGTCAGGTGTGCGAACGCGTCAAGTCTCTGCAGGTCGAAGTCGTTTTCGGCTTCGCGGAGTGCGGGGAGTCGGGAACATTTCACAACACAGCCGTCCTGATAGACCGGAACGGCGCGATCGTCTGGGCGTATCGCAAAATGCACTGTCGTCCGTTCGAGTCCGCCGAGCATGACGGGTTATTCACGCCCGGGGACCGTTTTTTTGTTTCCGATCAGACGTACAGCGGCGGTAATCTGCGGGTGGGCGCGATGATCTGTTTCGACCGCGAGATCGTCGAGTCGGTTCGCTGTTTGCGCGGTCTGAACGCGGAGTTTATCGCCTGCCCGCTGGCGACCAACACCTATCCGCTGACCGGAGCCTCGAATTCTCACGGTCAAAAAGCCGACAACGAACTTATCACGCGGGCGCGGGCGGCGGAAAACGAAGTATTTATCGCCGTGGTCAACCATGCCGGGCGGTTCAACGGCGGCAGCTACATAGTCGGTCCCCTGGGAGAGACTATCTGCCAGATGGGATCGGGACCGGAGGTTCGCACGGTCGCCCTTCCCCTCGGCGTCACGCGTAGTCTGCACCACGATCCGCTTGGCTGGATGGCATGGGGCCACCGCCGCCCCTCGGATTACGCCCCCTATCTCGGAGGTAGCCATGAGCGACACTGAGCGAAATGTACACTGGGAGCGGATGCTCCCCGCCGAATACCGTGCGGCGGTAGCCGCGCTTCCGGTTGTTTTTCTGCCGCTCGGCACGGTCGAGTGGCATGGCGAGCACAATGCGCTGGGGCTGGACTCGCTGAAAGCACATGCCCTGTGTGTCGAAGCCGCCCGCCGTGCGGGCGGGGGCGTCGTCCACCCGCCGGTGTACGGGGGGATGGGCGGTCTGGATAAACCGGCGACCGTGGTGCTGGAGGGAGAGCTCGCCTGGGAAAACTATCTGCTACGCCCACTTCTGGAGCAGATGTGCTACGAATTTCATCGCCAAGGGTTCCGCGCCATCGTGATCGTGACCGGTCACTACGGGCACAACCAGCAAATCGTCGTGCGGGAAGTCGGCGCACGCATGACCGAGAGGCTACAAATTCCCGTGCTGGGAACGCCGGAATACTGGCTTGCGCACGACGAGGGGTATCTGGGCGACCACGCCGGGATCGGGGAAACCTCGCTACTCTGGCACCTGCACCCCGATCTTGTCGAGATCGAGCGCATCCGGGAGGACCCCGAATATGGGGCAACACCCGACATCGAGCGAGGGTCATCCCCCGAACTGGGGCGGCGGTATGCGGAGTGTATTATCTCGCGCCTCGCCACAATCGCCCGCGCCATGCCGGGGTGGGACGATGCCAAACGCGAGGCGTTTTCCCGCGCCGAACACGCCTTGGTACGCGCACAGGTCAAAGCGTGGCGCACGGTCGGACCCTGGGCCGCCTGGGGCGAACTGATTCAGCAGGGTCTGACCCGATACGGCGAATTTCTGGCTTCGGAGCAGTTCGATGAAATCGAGCGGATGGCGTCTCGCCTTGCCCCGACCCGCGAACAAGCGAAACAATAAACTAAAGAAACGATAGAGAAAATGTCTGATACGCCGATTGAGTATAAACCGTTCTTCGATGCGTCGCCGCTATTGGGCGATGCCGCCGCATTGCGCACCCGAATGGACCAGGACGGATACCTCTTCCTGCCCGGTCTGTTGCCGTCTGCCCAGGTCGCGTCGCTTCACGGCGAGATCCTGGAACTTTGCCGGGAAGCGGGCTGGGTCGATGCCGAGGGGACTCCACAAGGGGAACCGCATCTGGAGGGCGCGGAAGACTGGTGGGAGGTGTACGACCGGTTGCAAAAACTGGAATCGTTTCACGCCCTTGCCCATGTGCCGGAACTGACCGGTGTTGTCGAGGCAATCGTGCGGGAGCCGGTTTTCCCCCACCCCCGCAACATCGCGCGGATCACGTTTCCGGGTGCCGCTTTCTTTACCACGCCCGCGCATCAGGATTTCCCGCTGATCCGGGGGACGGCGGACACCTACACCGCATGGACCCCACTTTGCGACTGTCCTGAAGAGCGCGGCGGGCTGGGGATTCTGGAAGGCTCGCATCGGGTCGGTCTGCTTCCCGTCCACGCGGCAATCGGACCGGGGGGAACCCGTGTCGACACCGACCTTCCGGACTGTGTCTGGCGCGGGCAGGCGATGGGCGCGGGCGATGTTCTGCTGTTTCACAGCTATACGGTCCATAGCGGTCGCCCGAACGTCAGCCGATCCGATCTGCGCATTTCCGCCGATTACCGGTATCAGTCCGTCTCACAGCCGGTGTCTCCCGGCTCCCTGAAACCGCACTACGAGCGGCTGACGTGGGACGAAATCACCGAGGGCTGGCAGGACCGCAGTCTGGTTCGCTATTGGGAGCGGTTGCCACTGGTCGTGACGGAAGCGGGGCGATAACTGTTGGACGCCCCGGCGCACGACAGCCCGGTGGTGCGGGTACCTGCGGCTCGCGGGAGTTTCCCTGTCCGCGCTCTGGCGGTCGGTTGTCTGCTACTGCCGATCAATGCTTACTGGCTCGTGCGGATCGAAATGGTCGCGGGCGGTTCCATCCGCGACACAAACATGAACGGTCCTTATCCGACCAACATATCGCTGTTCGCGAATGTGCTTTTCATCATCCTGCTACTGACCATCGCGAACGCCGGGGTGCGGCGCGTGATGCCCCGCGCCGCACTGAGCCAGGCGGAACTGTTGCTCGTTTATATAATGCTGAGTATCGGCACCTGCCTGACGAGCATCGACTTTCTGGACGTCCTGTTTTCCATGCTCGGTCATGCTACCCGGTATGCCACGCCGGAAAACCAGTGGGCTACGCTGTTCGTTCGCTTTATCCCCTCATGGTTCCATGTTTCCGCGCCGGATGCGGTCGCGCCGTACTACCTGGGGTGGGGGGATCCGTACTCCCTTGCTACCCTGCGGGCTTGGATAGCCCCCCTCGCGTCCTGGGGAGGCTTCATTCTCGTCCTGCTCTGGGTGATGTACTGCTTCAC
>JACMMA010000265.1 GCA_014379275.1 Armatimonadota bacterium
AGCGTAGTTGTTCGAGTGCGGAAAGGGCCAGATCGTCGTCCCCAGTCAAGATCGTCCGCTCTGCGGGGGCAACTGTATTCGGCGCCCTGAGTATCGACCTGCTGCGGTTTACCGACGCGACGGAGAACATCGCGACGAGTAGGATGCCTGTAGCGATGACGTAGCCGTGATGGCGCCGGGGAGGCGTCGCGGGTGGCATATCTGGTGCCGAGAAGCGATTCGTAATCATGAAGCGACCTCCGTCGCGGGCGGTTTTTTCGGTGGCGATACCCGGTAAATAATGTGTTTCTACGGTTGAGAATTACCCGGTAGCATACCACGGCGAAACGTGCGGCGATAATGGGCGGTTGCGATACGGGGCAAATTCCTCCACGACCCAGGCGACTTTCGTTGTTTATTTAATGGTCGGAAGGAGACTGCCGTTCCATGAGGAATCCTATTCATACGTCCAGCGACCTGCTGGCTATGTTCCTGTTCAGAAAGGAATAAGCAATGCCTATCTTCCTGTCCGAAGAAAACGGCACCGGACCGTTCCGCCGCTGGCTTTCCAAGACCGGCTTCTCGTACGAAGCCGCCGACATTTTTCTGCCCGACCAGAACCAAATCACGATGCTGGATCCTGAAGGACAACTCAAACCGTCCGGGGATACGCTGTACGTTTACATGGGCGGTCGGGGGGTAAACGGCGGCGAGGTGGATGCCGGCTTCCAATACAGCGCCGCCAATGACAACTGGTCGCTGTTTCTTGCGGTGAGCGGATTCGGCTTCACTTACGGTCCGGAACCGGGCGCGGATCCGCATCCACGGTTCGGGGCGGATCAACCGGTGCGCTTAGAGTTTGAGGTCGTCAAACAAGACGTGTTGGAAGTGCGTGCCACCGGCGTAAAATTCGGGGCGGAAGAAACGATCTCCCTCGCGATCCGAGCGGATGTGTCCCGGTTTCCGACGAGCAACGCAAATGTGGATGCCGACCGGGCAGGGAGGCCGACCAACTTCAACTGGAAGCGGGGCGGTAGCAACCGTCTGAAGCGCGTCACCAGCATCGGGCAAACGGCAGGGAGGCAGGATTTCAACACCGGTTCTTTCGTTCACGGAGTGCACTGGTCTTCCTGTATAATCGGAAAAGCACCGGGCGACGCGAATCCGTGGTCCGGGGCGAACGCCAGTGCTTTCATCTCGCACCCCAACAACGGCGTCGTCAGTGTGGACTTCACTTCCCAGGCGGAAGAGACAGTTTCCATCGACCTTTAAGCAGCCCATGACCTCCGCCTATGAAACGAGGTGGAGGTTCACCGCTACGGATATTTCACCGCCTGCCTAACGCTTTTTATGGCGGATGGCGATCCCCTTCTGCCCGGAAACACCATGACTAACAGCCACCTGCTCGGTCTCGTCACCTTCGCCGCTTTCGCGCTATTCGCGCTTCTGGCGTGGGCGGTCAGCAACAAACACCCCGATGTCCGCGCGAATCCGTCGCTACAGCGCCGGACGCGCCAGACCGCCTTATTCCTCGTGGTGCTCGGGGCGGCGTTCGGCTACTTCGCTTTCTTCATAGACTACGGGATGCGGGTCACCACACTGCGCGAGGTGATGGTCGAGGGGAGTGTGCAAGCCAGCCCCGGTACGCCGCCACCGGCCCATACGGTCACGTTCGCCGTGGAACATCCCGGCGTGGAGCACGAGCTATTCCTGAGCCCGACCGCGGAACTGTTCCAGCCGCCTGAGTCCGACGTGGACGTGTCGTTTTCGTTGCACGGTCCGGATGGGGAAGCGTTGCTCCCGGAGAGGACCGAACGGTTCGCCGTGCGGACGGTGTCATGGGGGGAGCGGGCGGACTGGGACGGGAAGACGTTTCCCTTCACACCGGCGGTTACCGGGCAACATATGCTGCGGGTCAAGCCGCTCACGATGGGCATCCCGCGCATCCAGGTGCGCATCGAGGACCCAGCCAACCGCGACGGCGAGCGGATGCCCGGGTACTGAGAAGGGCGCCAAAGTCGCGCGGGGTTTTGCACGGCACCCGGCTCGCATTGCAACCGGCGAACACCAGATGCCGATTTTCGGTTGCCCGGGTGCCGCGTCGTTTGCGGTGACGACAGATCCTGATCGCAAACGACGCGGCACAGAATCCGTACATCGAGGTTCGGTACAATCGGATCCGCCGTCATTCAAGCGTAGAGGTCACCGGAAACTCTAAGTTGCCGTGACGACGTTCGCACGGCGCAGTATATCGGTGCCGCGTTGAAACCCGGGGCGAACCACGGCGAGAATCGTGTATTGCGCGGCGGAGGAACCGGGCGGCGCGGGGCGCGATTCGACCGCCTCGTGCAATCTTCCGTCGAACCGGGAACCCACCGCCGCCGGGATTTCCGCGACACCGACCCCGGCGAGACGGCGCAGCCCGTCCCGCCGTGCCCCGGCAATCGCGCTTGCGAGGGCGCTATCGCCGTGTGTGTTTGCCGCCGTGCCCGCGAAATCGAGTGCGTCCATCAGCGGCAAAACGGCCTCGCGCAAAACGCGCCGCGTCTCCTCCTGCGCCTGGGCGGCGACCGCCTGGGCACTGGCGATTTCCGCGCGCATCTCTTCCTGAGTTCGGAGCCGGGCTTCCGTGGCTTCCACGGCGGCGGTCAGCCGCAGAATCAGCCGCCCCTGCCGCGCAACGACACCGAGTGGTCCCTCGTTTTTGGGGTCGGCGGTGTTCTCCTCGTCGCCCTCCACACGAAGTCGTTCGGGAAGGGCGGCGATTCGTTCGCG
>JACMMA010000032.1 GCA_014379275.1 Armatimonadota bacterium
CTCCGGCGATTAGTCCCGCGAAGCGCGAAGCGTCTTATCAACCAATCCGCTTCGTACCTTTTTACCTGCTATCCGCATAACGCAGTAGCTTTCTCGCGTCGTCCGTGAGCGAATCGAGGCGTTGCTGCGTCAGACGGGGCGGGGGGACCACGGTCAGCCGATACCAGGGGCGGGTGTAGGCGAGCGTAAGCGAGGGACAAGGCACATCGGAGCGATTCGGCGCGTAACAATGCCACGTCCGCAGGTCCCGGACCAGTAGCCCTCCCAGAGGGACGGCGGGCTGGACGGAGTGCATCCTTTCCGCCATGCGCTCGACATCGACGGGCGACATCGCCATGTGCGTCCCGCCCGTCCACAACCGCGGAGCCCCACTCCGCCCGTTCATATCCGACCGCAGGGGCAGGGTGACGGCGAGACCGAACGGCGGCAGACTGAGCGGCGCTTCCGGGTACAGCCAGGGCGAGTCCGAATGCACCGGGTCTACCCGTTCCTGTCCCGTCGCTTCCACTCCGCCGGGATTATATCCAAGCCACCCTATCACCGGGTCCCCGCCCAGAACGGCACGGACGAGAGAAAGCAAAACGGGGTGCCCGATGATCTCGGGATAAGGGGACTGCCCCTCGGGGTCGTCCCCTATCCGGGCGAGAAGCGCGGGATCGAAGACGGACGGCAAAACCGTGTAGCCGTCAACACGCACACGATCCGGATGATCGGGATCAACGGTGTCCGGGGACAAAGGCGCGAGATTCATGGACATCGTATTTTATGCCTTTCTGGATTATTCGGTCTATGACCGGTGAAAGTGATTCATGCTCGGCTACCTATCAAGCGACCGTGACGACGCGCATTATCTCGTCGAGGGTCGTCACGCCCTCTGCCGCCTTGCGCATCCCGTCGGCCAGCAGTGTTTTCATTCCGGCGGCGACCGCGATGGCCTCGATCTCATCCGGCGCCGCGCCGCCCAGAACGGCACTGCCCAGTTCCGGGGAGAAGGGCATCAATTCGAACAGCCCGGTGCGACCCTTATAGCCGCTTCCACGACAGGTCGAGCAGCCACGCCCCCGGTAAAAAACGGTGCCCTCAGAAACAACAAACCCGCCGTCCGCCGACAGCTGACACAGATGCTCGAACGCCGGGGTGCCCGCGGAAACGGGCACCGGCTCGCGGCATTCCGTGCAAACCCGGCGCAGAAGACGAACCGTCACCACGCCTGCCAGATAGCTACTGACCAGAAACGGCTCCACGCCTCGATCGATCATCCACATCGGTACGTCGGCGGCCCGCCCGGCGGGGAGGGCCGCCATCGCCAGCGATCCGAGACTGGCGGCCTCATGAATGAGGCGGGCCGTGTCGGCATCCGGAACCTCGCCAACATAAAGAATATCGGGGTCCTGGCGAAGCGCGGCGCGAAGCCCCTGCGCGAACGAAAGCCCCGCCCGTCGCCCGACCGGTATCTGTGAGACGCCGTCCAGCCGGAGTTCTACAGGATCCTCGACAGTGAGAAGCTTCTTCCCCGGCCCGTTCGCGGCAAGGAGAAGCGAATATATCAGGGTCGACCTGCCGGACCCTGCCGGTCCCGTCACGACCACCAGGCCGTTGGGCTGCTGTCGCCAATCGTCCAGCCGGGCGCGGTCTTCCGGCGAAAGTCCGAGCCGGTCGAGACCGATCAGTACCTGACTCCGATCCGTGATTCGTGCGACCACCGTTTCTCCGTCCACGGTGGGAATGCAGGAGACGCGCAGTTCGAACTCCTTCGCGCCGAAATCATACCGAATACGTCCGTCCTGCGGTTGCCGCCGTTCCGTCGGATTCATTTGAGCGTGCTCCTTGATGGTGGCGATCAACGACTCCCGCAACGCGGCAGGCATTTGGCGGATGATATGAAGGAGTCCGTCGACGCGGTACCGCAGACGTAACCCGCCCGCCGCCGGTTCGAGGTGAATGTCACTCGCTCCGGTCGCGAGGGCGTTCCGGATGAGCAGGTCGAAGAGCGAGTTGACGTCGCCGCTACTACCGCTGTCGTCCGGCGGCTCCTGCCGGATGTGCTGCAACTCGCCCGCGAAGAACGCGATCTCGGTCGCGATGATTCCCGGGGGGGCGGGGGGAACCGGCGTCGGTATCTGTTCCAGATAGGCGTTCAGATCTTCGCGCCGAAAACGCCACTGCTTCCCGGCTTTCAAGCCATGGACCGCCCCCTGACTGACAAGGCGATATAACGTCGGTTTGCTGATGCCCAGCACATGAGCCGCCTCCTCCATCGGTAACAAGTCATTCTCCATAACACCCTCCTTGTAATTATCATACGTTATCATAAGGATAAATGATAAGCAAAGATTAAATAAAAATCCCCCGGGTTGTCCACACCGATATGATCCGGGCGGAGTATTACTCGGTGGCGACTGCCCAGGCGATATAGTGTTCCGCGGGTGACGGTTCGCCCGACACAATACCTGGGCCGGAGAATAACCTTGAATAGTAGCACTGTGGATTGGACGAAAGAGTTTTACACCCGAAGTCGCGAGCGATGGGGACCGTCCGGGATTCTCCCGCACCATCAGGACCGCGCCGGGCAGATCGCGCGACTGTGCGGATGGGGCAAAAAGCGGGTGCTCGAACTCGGTGCAGGCGCGGGCGGTGCCGCCGCCGCGATGGCGGACCTGGGGCACGACGTGACCGCGATGGACATCGCCCCGCCCGCCGTCGCCTACACCGCGGAGCTAGCAAAAGAGCCGCGTGCCGGAACGCTTATCGCCCTGGAGGCGGACTTTTTCACCGCAGAATTCGAAGACCCATTTGATGTTGTCGCGTACTGGAACGGTTTCGGGGTCGGCAATGACGCCGACCAGCGGCGGCTCTTGAAGCGCATCGCGACGCAGTGGCTTGCGCCGAACGGCTCGCTACTCCTCGACGTGGCGAACCCGCTTCATTGGGCGCGGATCGCCGGTCGGGAACAGGTCGTGGAAACGGACCGCGCGGGCAGATTTATCAAGCGAACCGGCTTCGACCCCGTCGGGTGTCGCTTCCTCGATAGTTGGTCCGCCGAAGACGATCCCTCGGGGCGCATCGACACCCAGTCCATCCGTTGCTACAGCCCCGCCGATTTTTTGCTTTTGCTGGAAGGTACGGGATTGACCGCGCGGCACGCCGAAATGAACGGAATCACGTTCGCGCTCGATGGCGTCGACGCCTCGCCCCGGCTAGCCTTCGAGGAAGGGTGGGAATACCTGGTTCAGTTGGTGGTCGATCCGCCCGTTTGAAGCGGGGCGGCGATTGGGAAGTCTATTGGCTGTCCGCCCGCCGAAATAACCGATCATGCTTGTGAAGAACAGACCACGTTTCCTTCCTGCCGTGCCGCACCGCTGGCTCGCACTCGCGATCGGTTGCGCCGCAACCGCCGCCAGCACCTTCGGCGGTGCCGTATTCGCAGCCCCCTCTCCCGACAGTCAGACGCTTTCCGCGCGTCAGGAGAGTGTTCTGGTGCCGGAGTTGATCCGGGAGGCGCAAAGCTACTTCCCGAAACCGGGGCGTTTGACATACTATCCCGAGGTGATGGAGGTGTGGAAGGTACAGTACCGGTCTGGCGACCACAAAGGGGCGGCAAAGTCGCTCAACGATGCCCGGCGATACGTCGTGGAGGCCCCGAATTCGCCGAGCAACAAAGACTCTATGTTGCGCTACATCGCCGAAACGCAGGCGCGGTACGGCGATGTGAAGGGTGCGAGACGGACCGTGGACGCAGTCGTAAGACCCCTCGATAAGGTCCTCGGGCTGGGAACTATCGCCGAGATCGTGGCGAAGGCGGGGGACCGGAAACTGTCACGGCGACTCTTCTCCGACGCCCAGAAGATCGCGCTTGCCAACGTGAACCCCGTCCACCGGGGCAACAGTTTGTCCTATCTCGCTGGTGCCGTGACGCGGGCGGGCGACCTGACGATGGCACGGGAGTTCGCCGTCATGATACCGGACGACCGCAGCAAGTCCCAGGCTCTGAAAAACATCGCTTACCTGCAAACGGAGGCGGGCGATCTGTCCGGGGCGAAGGAAACCACCGACCGGTTGCCGGGGGCAAATTCGCGGGGCGTGTTGCTCAAAAGAACCGCCGTGGCAAAGACGGGCACGGGCGAATTCGATGTCGCGCGACAGGTTGCCAGCGCGATTGAGGGCACGGATGAGAAAGCCTATACACTGACGTACATCGCCGAGAAACAGGCGGAAGCCGGAGATTTCGCCGGGGCGTGGCGTACCGCCGAACGGATTTGGGAGGGGGATAAGTCGAACGCCTACGGCAGGCGGAACGCTCTGCTGTCCATTATTCGGGTGCATGCGCGGATAGGAAATGTTGCCGATGCGAAAAAGGCGGCGCAGTCGGTATCGGACGCGTGGGCATGTGGGAGTGTTCTCGCTTCTATCGCCGTCATCCAGGCGAAATCGGGGGACGGCGGCGGGGCGCAGCGGACCTTCGCCGACGCGAAAGAGGCTACGGACGCGATACCAGAGGCGTTTCCCAAATCCGCCGTTCTGAGTGCGATCGGTCGGGCGCAGATACAGGCGGGTCTGCCCGGCGGGGCGCGGGAAAACCTGCTCAGTGCGTGCCGGTTCGCGGCGACCATTGTCGCGGATACGATGGAGGAAGTACGTAATAAAGCCAGTGTTTTGCGGGAAATCGCGATGGCGCAGGTGAGGATGGGCGACTGGGACGCGGCGAGGGAGAGTGCCGCCGCTATCGGCGGGACACGCGCCCGCCGCATCGAACCGTCGTTCGCCAACGAGGAACCGATCGGCGACATTTACGAGTACGAAAGAGTGCGCGGCGAAACGTTCGAATCCATCGCGGACGAGCAGGTGGCGGCGGGCGACTTCGCCGGGGCGACACGTACCGCCGACGCGATCCTCAATCCGATACACAAAGCCGGGACGCTCTGCCGCATCGCACAGGCACAAACGAAAGCGGGCGACACGTCGGGTGCGAAGATCACTCTCGACCGCGCGAAACAAACCACCGAAA
>JACMMA010000266.1 GCA_014379275.1 Armatimonadota bacterium
TCGCGCCGTTCGCTTTGAGAGTTTCCACGACCTGTCGCACAGTCGAGCCTTTTTGCCCGATAGCGACGTAGAAGCAGAAGACGTCCTTGCCCTTCTGGTTGATGATCGTGTCGAGTGCGACGGCGGTCTTGCCGGTTTGTCGGTCGCCGATGATCAGCTCCCGCTGACCGCGACCGATGGCGAGCATCGCGTCAATCGACTTGATTCCCGTGTAAAGCGGTTCCTTCACCGGCTTGCGGTCCACGACGCCAGGTGCCATCGTTTCCAGCAGGCGGGTGCCGCTCGCGGTGATCGGACCGGCGTCATCGAGGGGAAGGCCGAGCGAGTCGACGACGCGACCGATCAAGCCTTCGCCGACCGGCACTTCGATGATGCGCCCGGTCCGCTTGACGATGTCGCCTTCCTTGATCTTCTTGTCGTCGCCGAGGATGATCACGCCGACGTTGTCTTCTTCCAGGTTCAAAGCCATGCCCATGACGCCGCCGGGGAACTCTAAAAGTTCCGCGACCGCGCATTCGCGGAGACCGTAAACGCGGGCAACCCCGTCGCCGACTTGAAGCACGGTACCCACACCGACTTCCTCGACCCCGGAGTTAAAGTTTGTAATTTGCCGCTCTAAAATAGCGGTGATTTCATCGGGACGTACTGATGCCATAATTTGTTTTACCCCTCCCCCAACCCCTCCCCACGCGGCGTGGGGAGGGGAGCCAGAAGGTTTATTCGTGTCGTTTCCCCTGCCTCAAAGATACTCCCCTCTCCACGCCGCGTGGGAAGGGGTTGGGGGAGGGGTCATTTGCGTGCTATCAATTCCTCGTGTAGACGGTCTAGCTTGCCGCGCACCGAGCCGTCCATTACCGTATCGCCGATCCGCACCAGCACGCCGCCGAGTAGCGACGGGTCGATCTCGGTAGAAAGTTCGATAGTCTTGCCGGTGCGTTTTTCCAGCGAGACTTTCAGCGCGGACAGTTGCGACGGGTGCAACGGTTCTGCGGTGACGGCGGTGGCGCGGGCGATGTTCTGTCGGTCGCGCACCAGCCGTTCGAGTTCGGTGGCGATCTCGCCGAGGAGATCGATGCGGCGCTTGTCGGTCAGCAGGTGCAGGAATCCGAGCGTCGCCGGGGTCGCTTCGTCCTTCAGCACTTCGGACAGCACCGACCGCTTGCGCTCCGTGGTTACCTGCGGCTGGTTGAGAAGCGACTTCAACATGCCGTGATTCGCCACCGTATCGGCGGCACGGCGCAAGTTGTCTTGCGACGCGATCAAGTCGCCGCTTTTCAGCGCGACCTGTAGATATGCGGAGGCGTAACGTCGTGCGACAGATTCTTCGCGCATCGTTTACGCCCCCACTTCGCCGGTGGCGTCCGTCTTCTTCCGCGGGGGCCGTGGCTTTCGCGCCGCCGCGGACCCCACGACTTCCGGCGATGCTTCGGTGCCAACGACCACGGTTTCGGGAATGCCGCGCAACGTATCTTCCACGGTTTCGACACGGTCGCCGATGGCTTCCGCGACATCCGCCGCCTTTTCACGGGCGTCCTCGGTCGCGTTCCTCACCGCGGTAGCTACCGCCGCCACCGCCGCGATACCCGCCGCGACCGCACCGGCAACGAATCCTGCCGACGTGCCCGCTGGCTTCGCTTCTGCCACCGGTGCCGTTGTCACCGCCGCCGCCGGGGCGGTCGCGACAACCGGAGCCGCGTCGGGGGTCGGAACCCGCATCGTGTAGTCCGGCGAAGGACCGCCGCCGGACGCGATGAACTCATCCACCAGTTTGCGCGAACGGGCTTCGTTCAGGTTGTCCCCGATCACGCGCTCGGCGGCGCCGATGGCGAGATCCGCGACCTGCGTACGGATCGTGATCATCGCCTGCTCTTTTTCACGCTCGACTTCGGCTTCGGCACGGGAAATCAGTTCGTGGGCGCGGCTGTTCGCGTCGGACAGGACCGAGTCGCGGGTGACCTGCGCTTCTTTGATCATGTTCGTGATGCGTTCGCGCCCTTCGGCTTCCACGGCGGCGAGTCGCGCCTCGTAGTCCGTTTTCAGGGCTTGCATCTGTCGCTGATCGGCGTCCAACTGGTCGTACGTCTTCTGGATGTCCGCTTGCCGCTCCTCGATCACCTTGCCGATGGGTGTGAAGACCATCTTGCTGGCGGTGAACCAGAGCAACCCGAACCCCAGGAAGTTAACCAGTACGGTCGGAAAGCTAATATTAAGGTTTGAAAAAATCTCTTCCATGGCAGTTTTGCGACGCGGTATAAGGCTCCGTCGCTAAGAAACCGACCGAACGGTTACCGATAAGGTGCGGACAGCGCGATACCGGCTGTCCTGCCCGGCGGGGTTGCGGCGGTCTGCCGCTCCCCTGCCGGGCGAGATGCGAAACACGTCCTACTGACCGGCAGCGCCGCTCGCCATTTGGACAGCTTGCTCTGCCGTGATCGCCGGGAACTTGCCGTTCAGGATGAAGAACATCAGCAGGGCGTAGATGACGAGCGATTCGATAAGCGCGAGTGCGATGATCATAGCGGTCTGGATCTTACCCGCCGCTTCCGGCTGCCGGGCGATGCCTTCGAGAGCCGCCGCAGCCGCTCTGCCCTGACCAAGACCCGCACCGATAACCGCGATGGGCAGACCAAGACCGGTCGCCAGAGCCAACATTCCGAGGTAGTTCATAATTTTCTCGTTTCAATCCCACCAGCCGTGGCTGGTGCAAAGTGATTCACCGCAGTTATGCTCGCGGCACAGCGTAATAAAATATAGGATTAGTGAGCCGGAACGTGCGCGCCGAACTCATCTTTAATGTCGTCATGCTCGGCGCCGTGACCGTGATCGTCGTGGTCGCCGAGGGAAAGTGCGATATAGGCACAGGTGAGGATCGAGTACACCGCCGCCTGTACCAGGCCGCCGAATACGCCGAATACCAGCATCGGGAACTGGAACGGGAGCCACCCGTAGACCGTCACCACGGCGAGCGATGTCAGCACCGCGATAACCATCTCCTCACCGAAAACGTTGCCGAAGAGTCGGATCGAGAGCGAGATCGGCTTGACCAGCGCGCCGATAAACTCGATCGGGAACAGCAAGGGTGCGAGCGCGGGGATCGGACCGGCGAAGTGCTTCAGCCAGCCGCCGAAACCGTTCTCCTTGATGCCCGCCCAGTTGACCACCAGGAACACCCAGAATGAGATCGCCAGCGTCATGGATAGGTTGGCGGTCGGTGCCGGGAGGAAGTGGCGCAATTCCGTAGGTGCGTGCGGGTTCTTCACGAAAACGGTCGGCAGAACGCCCATCAGGTTCGAGAGCAGTACGAAGGCAAACACCGTACCGACGAGCGGGGCGAACCGTTCGCCGCCGGGTCCGATGGCGTTGCGGCAGAAGAACGTGATCGAAGCGATGCCCTGTTCGATCAACGTCTGCTGGCGCGACGGGTCGCGCTTTTTGGTTCCCCGCGAGGTCCCCCAAACACCGATACCGAGCACGGCAAAGGCGACCGCCAGACCGACGATGCTGTACCAGAACGCCGGGTTTTCGGCGAGCGGCGATTTCGGGGCTTCGTGTTCGCCGCCGTGCGCACCGGGGACTCCGACCGAGGCATGCGTCTCGCCGTCGCCGCGCACGGGGGTTTCGCCCCCTTCGGCTTGCGCGACCTGTATAGTTTTGTGGTTAGGAACGTGAGGCAATGGGTTGCTCCGTGTTTACTTTCGCTTGGTTCGCGGGAAAAGGAACATGCCTAAACCCCGCGCCCCGATAATCAGTTGTAATAAAATAAAACCGCCGACGAACGTCAAAATCTGTGGTTCGGACCAGTGGCGCGTGATCCACCAGATCAGCAGGGCGACCGCCGGATATTTTATCAGGGCGAACCACAAAATCGCCGCTTTTCCGCCAAACTTTTTTGGCCGCGTTTCGCCGGTCGCGTCGTCCGAGCCTTCCGCCTTCGGTAAGGGCACGTCCTTCTGCGCGAGGACGATGTCCGCGGTGAACGCTTTCCGCACCACCAACTCGAAGCCCGCGAGCAGAACCATACCCAGTGTCGCCCCGACCGCGAACGGCAGAATCAGTTCGTACCGCCCCGTCCCTGCGATGAGCAGTGCGCCGACCACACTCACAAAAGTAAAAACACGTAACGTTCGCGGAACAAAATCGCGTCCGTCCGTCGTATCACTACTCATCGGACCGGGCTCAACTGCCTGTTGCGATTCGGCCCGTCGCAATGTCGGCGCGTCCGGCACCTTTAAACCGCTCATAACGTTATTCCGAATCCCGGTTCAACTGGTTGGCGACCCGGATCATGTTCGCGAACCCGGAGAACACCCCGAGTAAAAAACCCGCGATCAAACCCCACGGCGGTTGTGGCGAGCCGAGCAGATACGTATCGATCAGCCAGCCGAGTCCCGCGCCTACGCCGATGCTCACCGCGAGCGAGATCCCGATGGTTCCCGCGACGCCCATGCTACGCAGGTTTCGGCTATTGCTTCCCACATTCGCAAGAATACTCTTGGTACCTTCCGGCAGGGGGTCCGTATCGCGCCGCAGATTAGGGCGATTGTATGTCATCTTCGGCGGTTCGGGCAAATTACTGGCTCGCCCCGTCGTCACTTCCTCCGGCTTAGGAAACCGCGCCGCTATGTCGTCGGCGCCCGGTTCGTTCGGATCGGCTTCACCTTTATCGCTCATTCAAAGACCCTCGTTTTCGCGTGATGTTTCCTATTGTTACCCGAAAACCGTGCCTTTTGCGATTGCCGCAGTTCGCGTCGGACTTTGTACCATTTTTCACGAACTTTCCTACGACCAGAGTATAACACGCATAATAGCGGTTCGTCAAACGGCGTTGCTTATATCCCGGGCATGTCGTCCGCAGGTTGGGAGATTTCTTCGGGTCAACGATGACACGAAGATTCCTTCGCGATCCGCGCCGATTCCGCTACCTCCAGCAGAAGGCGAACTGCTTTTCGGCGTCGCTTTCGGCCAAGATCCAGTGCCGTCATCCCGTCGTTATCGGGCGCGCGGTGGTCCGCGCCGTTCTTCAGGAGATCCTCTATCACGCCGGTATGCGCCTTTTTTACGGCGAGATGGAGTGCCGTCCTTCCTCGATAGACCGCGTTCACATCGGCACCGGCGGCGAGTAACGCGGCAAGCGCGATCCGGTTTCCTTTTTCCGCCGCCGAGATCAACGCCGGTTTTCCTTTCGCCGCAACAAGCGGGGCGACGTCCGCGTCGGCATCCAAAAGCAACGCGAACGTGTCGGGGTTACCCAGTGCCTCGGTCAGCGGCGTTCGCTTCTGCCGCGTCGCCGCGTTCACGTCCGCGCCCGCCTGTATCAGAAGCCCGACGACATGCGAGGGGGCGCGGGCGGCGGCGATGTGGAGCGGGGTGACTCGGGCGGGGGACGGGGCGGCGTTCACCTGAGCGCCTCCGGCGAGGAGCGCCCGGACGACGCCTTCTACCGGCCGGTCCATATAGTTATAAGGGTACCAGGGGAGAGCATAGTGGAGTGGCGTGGACCCGCGCTTGTCCACGGCGTTCGGGTCGGCACCGCTTGCGATCAGGAGCCGGATCGCTTCTGCAAATGTGAACTGCGCCGCCTGGTGGAGCGGAGTCTTCTCGTATTTATCGCGGGTGTTCACGTCAGAGCCGCGCGCGATCAGTTCGGCGACCACCGCGGCGTTGCGTGCCTCCGGAATGCTCCGGTTCTGGGTGGCAGCTGCCGCGAGCGGCGTCCAGCCGTAGGAGCCGATTTCGTGTATGGAGAGGCCGGCGTCGATGAGCAACCGTACCGCTTCCACACTCCCGGATTGTGCCGCGTTCTGCAAGTAGGAGCCGTCATTCGGGAACCGCTTGGCGGCATGCGGGTCCGCGCCTCGTTCCAGAAGCAGACGTATCGCCGCCGCGAACCCGCGAGACGCGGCACTGCGCAGTGGCGTGAAATTGTCGGGGGTACTTCCGTTCGGGTCCGCGCCCGCATCGAGTAGTTGGCGGACGACATCGAGGTCTTCACGCCAGATGGCAGTATTCAGCGCCGTAGCGAGCGATTCTTTTTCGTCTGTTCCCATGCAGGGATATTACCCGTAGCCAGCCTCGGACGGAAGTTCCGGTCTACCCCGTCGGTACCGCCACCCGTGACGCTTCCGCAGCCTCCAGCAGAGCGAGGACCGCTTTTCGGCGGCGTTTGCGGGCGACGTCCAGTGCGGTCACCCCGTCTTTATCGGGCAGGAGATGGTTCGCGCCTCCGGCGAGTAGCGCAACGACGGCGTCTGCGTGGGCTTTCGCCACCGCCAAATGAAGCGCCGACTTGCCCCGGTACAGTTTGTTGGGTCGGCTTCCTGCGGAAAGCAACACAGCGACCGCGGGGGCATTGCCTTTTTCCGCCGCCGAAATCA
>JACMMA010000267.1 GCA_014379275.1 Armatimonadota bacterium
GGAAGTGATGGAGGCAGTCAAAGCAGGGCGTATCCACGGTGTTCTCGGAATCGGTATCCCCGAGAAGATAGGGAGATGGCTGGAATCAAACGATGTGCCGACGGTGGCGTTCGCGGGCTACGGGAACTACACCGACCACGGCAACCACGCCGTCACGTTCGATAACACACCGCTCGTCACCACCGGGGTCCCATTGTTAGCCGGACAAGGGTGCCGACGGATCGGGATATGGACCGCGTTCGGTTATCACCTCGGGGCGCAAGACACCGGCGAGAAGGACCGCCTGGTCGCGCGGTTCGAGACGACGCTGGCGGAAAGCGGATTGCCGTTCGATCCTGGTTTGGTCCGAGAGGCACGCCACCTTTCGCCCATGCCCGACGGAAAGCGTGTCGAGACGTTCTGGGAGCAGGGGTACCGGACAGCGAACGCCGTTTTCGCCGGACCGCCCGCGTCGCAACCGGATGGGATCATCTGCAACAGCGAACTGATGGTCCAGGGCGCGTTGATCGCGATGGAAAAGCGGGGGATTCGGATACGCGAGGACGTGAAGGTTGTCGGACACGCGAATATCGGCTCGCGCATCCTGTCCCCCTGGGAAAACGACATCGTCCGCATCGCGAACGACCCGGCGGAAATGGCGTGTGTCATGCTGGCGCAACTGGAGGCACGCATGCGCGGCGAGTTTCCCGAACCCCGACAACGAATGCTGTCCCCGAGGGTTTTTTCATGAAAGAAAAGCGACCGTGCGCGATTCTCGCCACAGATAAGGAGTGCCCGACCAGAAACACACTGGTTTTCGTATACCGTTGATCGGATCGCATACACCCGACCAGAGATACCGCCCGAAGGGTCTTTGCCGGTTCGTCGCACGCGAACGCGGCACCTGCCTTTTTTGAAGTTCTATTCTGTGTCATCACCGGAGAAAGGTTTCCCATCCCATGAATCCATGTGCCGCGACGCGCCGCCCGAGCGCTTTTACCCTCATCGAACTATTAGTTGTAATCGCAATTATCGCGATACTTGCCGCGATACTATTTCCTGTATTCGCGCAGGCACGCGAGAAGGCACGGCAAACGTCTTGCCTGTCGAACATCAAGCAGATCTCGCTCGGACTGATCCAGTACCAGCAGGATTTCGAGGAAACCGTGCCGTTCAACCGGGAATGTAACAACCCTAACGGGAACTACCCTTGCATAGCCGACCGCGTCATCCTCGGTTGGATGGACCTGGTCGACCCTTATGTAAAGAGTCGTCAGGTATTCAAATGTCCCTCCGACACGGTGGAGCCGATCCCGTTCCTGCCGACCGACCTAGACATGCAGGGCAACCGGGCGGTACGCGGACACAAATGGACATCCAGCACGAATTCGGCGGATTGGGGCGGGGCGTACCAGACTTCGTATGCCCGCAATAACAACCTCGCGAACAACGGCACGAACACGGCGACTCTCGCCGACATCCAGTACACCTCGACCACGATCATGGTCACGGAAGCGGCGGCGAATTCCGGTGGCGGGGCGAATGGTCTAGAACGCGGTCACGGTTCGGTGTTCTCGATCGTGCGCCCGCCCGCAATCACCGCCTCGCCGTGCGTGCTGAATGACCCGGCGAACACGACCAATAATCGCGCGAACTTTTTCGGCACGCTGATCCCCGAACAACAGGCGAATGAGCGCGCCTTGCCGTCATCCCAGCGGCATAGTGGCGGCGCGAACTATGGCTTCGTGGATGGTCACGCGAAATGGTTCAAGCCGGAGGCGATCAAAGGACAGTGCGGATTCGGTAACCGAAACGAGATCGGGAACGATGGCAGCACGCCCGATTTCCGTTTGTAACACCCCGCTCCCCGTTGCCCCGTCTTGTGAAAAGATGGGGCATCATCGATAATAGACTCACCATGAAAAAATCTTGCTTCATCACCCGCCGCGACCTGATCCGGGGCGGTGTCACCCTCGCCGCTGCTGGCGCGACGCTCCTTCCCGAATCCGGTGCCGACGCCGCGAAGCCGGGGAAGTTTTCGTTCGTCCACATCACCGACACGCACATACAGCCAGAGCTCGGCGCGGCGGAAGGCGTCAAGAAAGCGTTCGAAGCGATACGTGCGTTAAAAGAAAAGCCCGCGTTCGCCCTGATCGGCGGTGACATCGTCATGGATGTGGCATTGGTGGATCGTCCGCGCACCGATCTGCTCTACGACCTGTGGAATAAATCCGCCGCCGAACTGTCGCTCCCGCTGTATTACACGGTCGGAAACCACGATGTATACGCCATCGGCGGAAAAACACCGGTCGCGGCGGACGACCCCGAGTTCGGCAAGGGGATGTGGCGAAAGCGCACCGGCGTCAAGAACCGGTACGACACGTTCGACTTCGGCGGCTGGCGATTCGTAATGCTGGATTCGGTCGGTGTCGCGGAAGGCGGTAAGTGGTGGGGCGAGATAGACGCCGAACAGATGCGCTGGCTCGACGACCTGCTCCGCAAAACGGGAAAACAACGGCCCGTTATTTTCCTGACGCACATCCCCATTCTGACGCTGTTCGGCTTGTACACCGAAGGGACGACGCAGGCGCTGACCGAACAAACCATCGTCAAGAATGGCAAGGAGTTCGCCGAGATGATCCGCCCCTATAATGTGAAAGCGGTGTTTCAAGGGCACACGCACGTGGTGGAGGCGTGCGACTACCTGGGAACGCGCTACATTACGGGTGGCGCGGTCTGCGGGGAGTGGTGGAAGGGACCGCGTCTTGGAGTACACCCCGAAGGCTTTACCGTGGTGACGGCGGACGGCGACGCACTTAGCCACCGTTATGTGCCGTACGGCTGGAAAGCACGCACAGAAAAGTCTTAACAGGTGTTGTCGTTTCTCTTTTTTTGTCCTGCCCGGACGGGGGCAACCTTACGTTGCATCGCTTTCACCTGCGGTGCTTGGTTGTTTTGCTACACTTGACCCGGTGATGTTTTCCCGCTATTGCGCCGGTTACGGTCCCGGCGCTCCGTGGGGGGACGGTAACCGGCGCTTTCGCGGGAAAGCCCCC
>JACMMA010000268.1 GCA_014379275.1 Armatimonadota bacterium
GAAGCGGCGTTGCGCACGGGGCAGTATCGGGTCGGGATTCGCGCCGAGATCGAGTCCGCCGTGCTGGCACTGCGCGACGCGCGGGAGCGGAAACGGCTCGCCGAATCCGCCGCCGAAGACGCCCGCAAAGCCGAAGCCATCGCCCGTGTGCGTTTCGCGTCGGGCATCGGCACCCGCCTGGAACTGCTGGACGCACAGAACACGCTCACCGAGGCACAGACGAACGCGGCGGGCGCGGGCTACGACTTGCGAACCGCGCGCGCCGAACTCGCCCGCGCAGTCGGCGATTGAGAATCCGCTACGGTCCGTCCCGCCTTGTTATCCCGGTACAACGGCAAGACGGCGAAGGCTGGCGGCTGCGGTAAAGTTGTACATGGCACGCAAATCCTTCTCTGTCATCCGTCGCACCTTTTCTTTAAGTTTTCGGAGGACATTTAATGTCGACCCCGCAAGGTAGCACTACCCCGTCCGTATCGAGTCCCGTTGCTACAGGAGGGGGAGGAACTTTTTTCGAGCAACACGTCGGGGCTGACTTCCTCGCGCTACTCCTGACCGGGGCGATTCCCCCGGTGCTGTTAGACTGCCGTTTGGAAGAAGTCAGATTCCAGACGGAAGTCGGCGGTTGGAAGACCGACGACCTGATGGTCATCGGTTCACGAGGCACCGATGTTTCGACCCGCCGTCACCTCGCGATGCAGGTAAAGCGGAGCTTCACTGTTAGTGCTTCCGATGCCGAATGCAAAAATGCGATCCTCGACTTTTGGGCTGACTTTTCCGAACCGGGTAAGTTCGACGCCACGAACGATGCGCTCGCTCTGGTTATTCTACGAGGAACAAACACACTCCTCGGCAGTCTGGGGACGTTGCTGGACTGCGCACGCGCGGTGGAGAGCGGGGCGGATTTTGCCCTTCGATTAAGCCAAAAGGGGTTCTTGTCGCAAAAGACCGTGGAACAGGCGGGGGTGATCCGAGACATCATCAGCACGACCAGGACTGTTTCGGATGACGAGTTCTGGCGATTCCTGAATGTATTACACCTGATCAGCCTCGATCTTAACACCAGCACCGCGCAAACTAAGGCGGAGTGCTTTCGTTACTGGCTCATACGACTCAGGAACCCGACGCGCCCCGCGCTGCAGGTGAGACGTGGCGCGAACTCCTCGAACTTGCTGGTCAAGTCATGCCGACCGCCGCCGTCCGTCGGCGGGAGAGCCTGCCGGAACCGATGCGACTCCAGCACTCGGCTACATCGTCTGTAGTCGGCTACATCGTCTGTAGAACGAGCCGCACTCCAGAGGTTGGTTGATCATGCGGATGCCGTCAGGGACGGCATTCACACTACGGTGGCCGGTACCACCCATATCTCACGCGATGCTCTACAGGCTCAGGCACTTGCCTTACTGGAAACTCATCCTGTTCTACTGATCGCCGGACCCGCCGGTTCGGGCAAGTCGGCGGTCGCGAAGAGCATTCTGGCGCAACTCCGCAAAGACTCCTTTTGCCTGGCGTTCCGTGCGGAGGAGTTTGCCGAACCGTACATAGACAAAACGTTGCTCTTCGCTTCCGTGACAGCGGCACGCTTAACCGGCTTACTGTCCGGACAACATCGTAATATTTCCTGAGTTCGGGATATGAAATAGGCAGACAGGCTTTCCGATAAACTAAAGTCGCCGAACCAAGTTTACGGAAAGTCTGTCCATGTCCATTTTACAAGCAGATGCCCTGCTCCCGCTGTTCTGTTCTGTCGATGATTTTTGCCTGACCAATCTGCCTTTAATCGCTAGCCAATTGTTGTCCACAAAAGGAAAGCGTAATCGTGTCCGCTCCTTGTCACAAAGTGAAATAATGACGCTCCTGATCGCCTTCCAGCAAAGCCATTCCCGCAATTTTAAAGCCTTCTATCTGGGGTTCGTCTGCCATTACTGGAAGCGTGATTTCCCCAAGTCAGTCAGTTATAATCGCTTCATCGAGTACATCCCCTCGGTAATTGCTTCGCTTGCCGCCGATCTAAAGTCCTTGCTCGGCAATTGTCACGGCATTTCATTCATCGATTCGACTTGCCTTGCCGTTTGCCACAACAAGCGGATAAACCGGCATAAGGTCTTCGCAAAAACAGCGAAGCGAGGCAAGACGAGTGTCGGTCGGTTCCACGGCTTCAAACTACATCTTGCCATCAACGAACAAGGAGAGTTGCTTGCCCTCGCCTTCACCGCAGGCAATGCCCGCGATGTACAACCCGTTCCCACCCTGCTTCAAGGAATATCCGGCAAGGTTTATGGGGACAAAGGCTACTTGTCCGAGCCACTGCGAAGGGGACTGCTTAAGCAAGGCATCGAAATTATCACCAAAGTCCGCAAAAACATGAAGCAACGACCACTGTCGGCTCCTGAAAAATCCCTGCTTCGGAAGCAATCACTCGTCGAGACAGTGACAGACCAGATCAAGAACACGGCTCAAATAGAACATACACGGCACCGAGCAGGCACGGGCTCTCTTAGCAACATGCTGGCGGCATTAGTGGCATACTGCCGCCAGCCAAAAAAGCCATCGATAAAAGCACACATTTCCTTATCTTGACGAACTAGTGATGAGCCTGCCGCCCTCGGCTGAGGTGTGTCCACCGCCAGTGACTACGGGGAAGTCGGGTACCACCTGGTGCCGCAGAAGCGCCGCTTTGGTGGTTAGTGTAGCTATCTATGCTGAAGGTGTGCTTAGTATCCATTTTTTGCGTACTGGCGACTACGCCGGGACGCGCCCGCCCTGTTCCAATCGGATCAAACGTATGTCGAACGAATCGGCGGGTAGGATGTCGTAGTCATTCAACGTCGCGCGTGTAGCGACCAGATGGTACAGGCGGATGAGTTCCGCCTCGGCGACGGGGGAAAACGGCAACAACGCTTCCGAAGGATGCCGGAACGTAATGCCACGCTCTGAGGTTTGCTCAGCAAACCCTGTGTCGCGTAGCAGTCGAAACAGATCGCCGTAGGTCATATTCTCTGCCGTCGCTGTCATTGCCAGGTGCCTTTCAGTGTCTCGTTTTTCATTCGTCGTAACTGCTCTATCGCTGCTTCATCTATCTGTTGGTTCGTCGGAATACGTACCATGACATCGCCTGCGTTCTCATAGGTTTGATAATGTAGCCAGTAAGCTCGGTCCTTCGAGGCATCATATACGACCAGAATCACGGGCACTTGCTCCACCCTCCATAGTTCGGCGTCGCGCCTGTCCATCCGAAGCGAAAGGAACTGTTCATTCTGAATGTAGTTTACCGCGTCACTCGCTTTGAGTTGTACATACAGGAAGCCCTGTTCGATCTGCCCGTCATCGGTGAATGTACGCAACGTCAAATCGTACCCGTAATCGAAGAGGACTCGGTCAGCGACGTGACCGGCACGCAGAACAAACCGTTCTACATGATTTACACTCAAATCAGAGACGACATGTTCGCGGGTACGACGCTTACGCATGAGTAATATTGTACCGTCATCCCCTTACTTATCGAGCGGTTACGGTGCGTACTGCGCGAACGCGAGGAGCGATAGCAGGGCGCGGCGGCCGAGCGGCGTGAGAGCGTAACGGTTGCGCGACACGACCTGCAGAACACCCGCATGGATCATTTCGCGCAGGTGGTGGTAAAGCGAACCGGTCGTCAGGTCTGCGCCGGTGCCGAGTTCGGTGGCTGTGAGAGGAAAATCCATCAGGAGGAGGCGGGCAATAAGAACGCGCGGCTCCGCACCGAGTGACGCCGCGATACGCGCGGCACGTTCGCTGAGGGCACTCTCACGCTCCATTTGCGCTTCCCCCTGCCGCGAAGCGTCGGCGTCAAGATGCAGTATCGTGGTCTGCACGGTCGTTGTTTCCGCGTCGTCACGCATCGGTGCCTGCGCAAATGCCGTAAGTACCACCGCGACAATGTCAGAAGTGTTCGCCCTCGCGGCTTGCGCCTCGGCTTGTAAAGCGTCGAGCAGTGCGTCGGGCGATGTCACGGTAAGAGCTGTTTTAGCGGGGATGGCACCCCCGCTACGTTTCCCCTTGCCGACTTTCGCGCTACCCAGGTCGCTACGCAGTGCATTTACTTCGAAAGTCAGTGCACCGAGGCGATCATGCAAAGAACCAACAAGCCGGGATATATCGCTCGCCCCGATTTCGATAGGGGGCGTCATCCCAGCCTCATTACGTGACTTCCCACCCTTCTTCTTTCCGTCCTTTTTCGCTTCGTCCAAAAAAATGATACCCCTATATTCTCATTTATTGTAATAACCTAACTGCTGAATGTCAAGTTGGTTTTCCGGGAAAAATATTCGCGCTGTTTTCGGGGAACTGCGGTACACTATTGTCAGTATATAGTTCCTTCCTATCGTGCGACGAGACGTAACCGAGTGCACAATCGACCCCTGCGACGACCAAAGAAAACGACGAATGCAAGCCGCCGCTAACCCGCTGCCAAGTACAACCATTAATGAAAACGCCGCCCGCGTCTTAGTCGTGGACGACGAACCCGCTATCGTGGATGCGGTAACCTATAACCTGCGTCAACAAGGCTACCAACCCCTCGTCGCTACCGATGCCGATGCCGCCCTCCGCCTTTTCCGTGAGCGTAAACCGGATCTGATTATTCTGGATGTGATGCTCCCTTCCGGGAGTGGTTTTGATATCTGTCGGCTGATTCGTCAAGGAGGCGGTCAAACGCCGATTTTAATGCTGACCGCCCGCGTCGCGGAATCGGATCGTGTTCACGGTCTGGAGATCGGTGCGGATGATTATCTGATTAAACCGTTCGGGATGCGCGAGTTAATGGCCCGGGTGAAAGCACTACTCCGGCGCGGCACACAAAACAGTGAGAGCATCACATCAGGGGTTTCGGTCACCGCTCTCACCGGTACACTTGGCATTCCCTTACCGTCGACGCCCACCATCATGGCATCTTCCCGCCTAGGGTTGGTCATTGATGTCGAAAAGCGCGATGCCCGCACGAAGGAGAAAAACCTCGTCTTGTCACGTAAAGAGTTCGACCTTCTCGCGCTTCTCGCGGCACATCCCGGGCGCGTCTTCGACCGGCAAACTTTGCTCGATCGTGTTTGGGGCGAGGATGCTTACGTGGACGATCGAACCGTGGACGTCCACATCCGCTGGCTCCGCGAAAAAATCGAGACGACTCCGGGGAAACCGCAGTACCTCCTGACGGTGCGGGGGATCGGATATAAATTCGTCGGCTCCTGAAGGGAGGGGAAAGCAGTTATGCGAACTCAGCACGACGAACCCGGCATCCCGCCCACCCCGCCCGGCGGCGTTCCCGTTCCGCACAGATCTATCGCCGTTGTCGCCGACGCCTTATTTGAAGCGGTGCTCGGCATTGATGAACAGGGGCGAATCACCAGCGTCAACGCCGCCGCGTGCGAACTGTTCGGGGTGACATCCTACCCGCCGCCGTCAGGCGAGATGATCGGGCAAACCCTTCTGGAAGCCACGCATGTTCGCGCCTTGTCCGATCTGTTCAACGCCGCCATGACCGCGCGCGAATCGCGGAACACGGAACTACGACTTGTCGGCGGCAGGGAGCGGCAGGTACGTGCCCGCGTCACACCGCTCCACGAATCTCTCGGGGGCGGCGCGACACTGGCCTTGATGGATCAAACCGAAATATATCGACTCCGCACCGTGCGTACCGACTTCGTTTCCAATGTCTCGCACGAGTTGCGCACCCCGCTCGCATCTATTCGGGCGATGGCGGAAACATTGTTAGACGGGGCACTGCACGACCCGGAAGCCGGACCGCGCTTTCTGGAAACGATCATCCGCGAGGCCGACCGTCTGGTCTCGCTTTCTACCGACCTTCTGGAACTCTCGAAGGCCGAGGCGGGGAAGCCGGAGCCGATCCGCTTTGATCTGTCGCAGCTCCTTTCCGATGTGGGGGCACGGGTCGCTGCGCACGCCGAGCGACGCGGCATCCATCTGACGGTTCAGCCGGTTCCGCTCACCCACCCTGTCCCGGTGGAGGCAGACCGAAGCCAGATAGATCAGGTGGTTTTTAATTTGGTGGATAACGCGATAAAATATACGCCACGGGGCGGGAGCGTGGTCGCTAACGTGGAAATAAACGAGAGCGACGGCGCCAAAGAAGCGGCGCTGACGGTCGCGGACACGGGCATCGGCATCCTCTCGCAAGACCTGCCGCGTATCTTCGAGCGATTCTGGAGAGCCGATCGCGCTCGCCGGTTTCAAAAAACAGAAGGAAACGTCAGCGGCGCCGGGGGAACAGGACTGGGCTTGAGCATCGTAAAGCACATTGTTGAAGCGCATGGCGGCACCGTCAGCGTCGAAAGCGAGCTGGGGCAAGGCACCCGTTTTACAGTCACCCTTCCGTTGCCCGAGTGATTAATGACCAGCGAGTCAATCGGTCAGTAATCAGACCCGAAGGGCTCACAAAATATCGTTCGATGTCCACGACCACCGGTCACCAAGCTACTAACCCAACATGCAACCCACTAACCAATTCACCGATCAGCTCGCCAATATTGATCCCGTCTTTATCGTCGGCGTCGTTGTCGCGCTCACACTGATTCGTGCCGCCCTCGCCAAAATAAAGGACCCCTGGGCACGAACCATCAGTGAAACCTGCGACACCGTGAACTTCGTACTGATACTGGCGTTTCTTTTGATCCGCCCGTTCGTCGCGCAGGCGTTCTTTATTCCCTCGGAAAGTATGGAATCTACGCTGCTCGTCAAGGACCGTCTGATCGTGGATAAGTTTTCGTACCGGTTGCATGAACCGGAGCGCAACGATGTTTTGGTTTTCGAGGCGCCCCTTGTCGCAACCGACGGCCAGCCGAACGTGGACTTCATCAAGCGACTTATCGGAAAACCAGGCGACACGATTCAGGTGAAAGAAGCACAGGTTATCGTGGACGGTGAGCCGATCGATGCGCCCGCGCTCGGCGCCACCGACACGCATTCCTACCTGCGCGAACGCATGGGCCTGTACCCGGACACGGCGGTGAAGCTTTTCCCGGATTACATATTGGTGGACGGAAAACGCAAAGTCAATAAAGAAGAGATGGCGCAAGTCCTTGGCCGTAGCGGCGCGAAGATCCGGATCATTCCCGGACAGGTCTACTTGAACGGCAAGGCGGTGGACGAGCCGTTCACGAACGAGGACCCCGACTATAATTATCCCGAGGATTCCGATCAACCGTTGAAACTGGGCGAGGACGAACTGTTTATGATGGGAGACAACCGCAACCACAGCAAGGATTCTCACATCTGGGGACCACTCAAGCGTGACAGCGTCGTCGGTCACGCGGTGGTGCTGTTCTGGCCGCCGAATAGAGTGGGGAAGATACGATAACCGGAATCGGGAATTCTCATCACCGCCTTCCACAACTCGCGGTAAAATAAAGTCATGCAAACCACGCTGCAACACGACACCGAAAATATCGCGCCACGACCGAAAATCGACCCCGCGGACGCTCTGACGGTCGTGCCGCGTCTCCTGGCGGGCTTTTTTCTGGGCGGGCTAGCCATCATGTACGTCGTCGCGCAAAACTGGGGCATGGTGGCATTTCTGGGCTTCGCCTCCGGGCTGATGTTGTACTGGGGATTTCGTCTGATAAATAAGATGCGCCGTGAAAACGTGGAGTATATCGCCTATCGCGCCGCCGAGGAAGCCGCCGCACGGGCGACCCGGAAGGCGAACCGTTAAGATGATCGGTTCACTCCAGCGCCGAAATCCCAATCGCAAGCCCGTCGAACCGGGCGACCCCCGTTTGATCGCGACGTACCGTTTTCAGTTCTGGGTCTACGCCGTGCGGCACGTGTTAGGCTCGCTCTTCTTCGGCTTCCTGACCTGGCAGGCGTTCACGTTGCAGTCCGCGCCCATCGGATATGCCCTGGCACTTTTCGGCCTGATATACACGGGCTTCGTGGCGATGAATCTGCGCAAACTCTTCGCGGCGTGGAAACGCAACGAGGCGGTGCGGCGCGAAAAAGAAGCGGCACGCCCGAACTCGTGAAAGGACTGACACCGCTATGCAAGTGATCACTGCTCTGCTCGTGGACGAAGTGAAAAAGCATCCCCAGGGTGGCGTGGATCTGCTGGGCCTGTTCGAGGATATTTACTTGGACGAAGTGCCGGTGAAGCTCGAATCCATTAGCATGTATGTAGACCTCGCTCTGGAATCCGCCGACAAAGGGGTGGCTCACACCGTCGAGTTCAGCTTGGTCGCGCCGGACGGCAAAACGTACGGCGAAGCCACAAAAATCCGATTTTCTGTCCCGCCGCATGCGGAGTTCCCCCGCGACTCGGCGCAACTGGACATCGTCCTGTTCGAGCAAACCTTTATGACGTTCGGCCCTCATCATGTCGAGATCCGCCGGGGAGAGCAGGTGCTTCGCCGCGTTCCGCTCCATGTCAGCGCGAAAACCGATCTGGGCGCGATACCGGGTGCGCAGTCGGAGTTTGACAGCGCTTCGGTATAAATAATCCCGCCGGAGCGCAGTGCTAAACTCATGCGTGAATTTAATTGAGGTTACTGTATTAGCGTGAGTTTGGGTTAGGGGTGTAAGACTCATTGGCTTTTCTTCACGACTTCACTCGACAAATAAGGCGTTATGTACATCGTTGCTTGCTTGCATTGTTGCCTCTGATGCTGACCTCCTGTTTAAGTAGGCTGTGTGGGAGGGTAAAAACTCCCGCCAGATAGGCCGCATCGGTAGGCTACTTTAAGAAAGAGAGACCGATTATGGTAAAGTTCACGATCCTCCTTAAAAAGCGTCAAGATTTGACTCAGGAAGAGTTTGTGCGACATCACAAAAACGAGCACGCGCCCCTTTTCAAATCGCTCCCCGAAGTTCAGCAGTATGTTCGCAAGTATGTTCAAGGTCACACCCAACCTGTTGCTCTCCCTGGGATGCCGCCGTCTGCGTATGATGGCACCACCGAACTCTGGTTCGACGACATTGAGGCAATCGGGAAACTCTTTACCGCACCGCGCTACATGGAGATCATCCGCCCTGATGAGGAAAAATTTCTCGACTTGCGCGGTTGCGGCTTTCTAGTCTGTACGGAAAATCAGGTGATATAAGCTAAGACACTGCTTCTAACACGCGAAAGCAGACGACAATCTACCCAACTAGGCAAAGGTGATCCGTCTACTGAAATGACCGAAGCGGTTTCAGCAGGAATATTTCAGGGAGATCGCTGATGCTGACTTTATACCGCTCCCCGTAGTTGCTTCTACCCGCGCTACTTCACCGCTCACGGCGGACGCGACGCTGGTACCCGCAAGTGGTACGGCTTCTCTGCGACCGTATCAAAATCGCAAGATATAAAGCTTTCCCACTGGGATACCCTATATAAAATGGGGCAATATAACTTTCTGCTCTGGGCGGTATTTGTCCCGCCATTTTTAGAATTAACTCTGGGAGTTAAATAGGTATGCGTAGATGCTCGCAGGTGGGAGTGGGTTTGCTGTTGAACGTGAGTTCGGGATAAGCTGGGTGTTGCGAATGGCATTTACCCGTGATGAATAGTACCAAAGCCATGTCACTGGTTGGATGGTCCACCGGTGTTTTCAACAGTCGCGTGATAGCCGACCGCACCTCCGCTTTTTGAGGCGTTTGAGCGAGGGCAATGCCTGAGAACAGCACGGTGACGAGTAGCACGGCAAGTCGTCTTGTGTTTATTTTCATGCTTTATAATTCCCTGTTTTCTCTCTTTGTCCTTTGTCCATGTGTTTTGTCCTCGGTCGCTGTGCGGTCCCTTTTTTGACAGCATCGCCCGCCCGATGGACGTTGCTAATTGTGAAGCGGTGAGAAATAATTCGTATTTCCGTGCGGTACAATGTGAGCGCCACAATCCATGCTTTCCCCCCTCGCTCTTCTCTGGCTTCTGCCCGTCGGCGGTGCCATCACCCTCCTGTATCTGCTCAAACAAAAGCGGGAAAACGTGCGCGTCCCGTCTCTGATGCTGTGGCAGGAGATTCTGTCGCCCGCCGCATCCGCGTCCCCGTTCCAGCGGCTACGCATCGACCCGCTACTGCTCCTGCAACTCCTCGCGGTGTTGTTGTTCTGCCTGGCACTGGCACGACCGTTCGTCTGGGGTGATGCCGTCGGGGGGCGGACCGTCGCACTGGTGATCGACGCTTCCGCTTCGATGAACGCGACCGACATTCCTGGCGGGCGGTTCGGAGCGGCAATCGGCGAAGCGCGTGAAATCATCGAGAAGAAATCGCCGAGCGACAACATCGCGCTGGTGCTTGCCGGGACGCGTCCCGTCGTTCTGTCGCCGCTTTCCGCCGACAAAGGGCGTCTCCTGTCCGCCCTCGGAAAAGCCGCGCCTAGCGATGACGGGAATGGTCCGCGCGAAGCCCTGCTCCTTGCCGGATCACTCGTCACCTCGCGCCCCAATGCGCGGGTGACGCTGATCACGGACGGCGCATTTGCCCGGCAGGACGAACTGTCGCTGGGCGGGGCGAGTCTGTCCGCCGTCACGGTGGGGAAGGGGAGCGCGAACGTTGGCATTACCGCGTTCGATGTGCGTGAGGAAACCGATGCGGCGGGGACGCAGGCGTTTGTCACGGTGCTGAACGCCGATACCAAACCGCGTACTGTTCCGCTCACGCTACGTTCCGGGGAAAAGCTGATCGAGGCGCGGGAAATCAACCTGCCCGCCGGGGAAACGCGCTCGCTGGTCATCCCGCTCGCGAACTCCGAGATTTCTCAAACCGCCGACTTTCTGTCTGCTCGTATCGAGTCGGACGACGAGCTATCCGCGGACAATGAAGCGTCCGCCGCGTTGCCAAGTCGCACTACGATCCGGGTTTTGTTGGTTGCCGGAAATGACGACCCCTTTCTCGAACGGGCGTTGTCGCTCGCTCCCCGCGTTGCCGTGCAACGCATCTCCCCGTCGGCATTTGTGCCGAAGAACGCACCCACATTTGACCTGACTGTCTGGGATAGTGACAGCACCCCGCCCGCTAATCTGCCTACCGGTCGGTATCTTTTCTTCGGCGCCGCACCGACCGGGAATCTCTCGCCCGTCACATCGAGCGGCGCGAGTATCGAGTCGCCGCCGATTCTGGACTGGGACCGCGCCTCGCCTTTGCTTCGGTTCACCGATCTGTCCGGGGTCCGCGTGCGCTCGGCGCGGAGGGTGACACCGGCACCGTGGGCATCGGTCGTGGTAGAAAGCAAAACGGCCCCACTAATGGTCGTCGGGGAGCGTTCGGGGACCGGTACCGGCGGACGTAGCGAGACCCGCATCGCCTATGTCGCGTTCCGCCCCACCCAGAGTGATTTCCCGCTACGCGTCGCGTTCCCCGTATTCATCTCCAATGCGGTCACCTATCTCGTCGGGCACACCGACGGCGACGGCGACCGGGTTCTGCGACCGGGCGACACGGTTCCGACCCC
>JACMMA010000033.1 GCA_014379275.1 Armatimonadota bacterium
CAGATACGTCCCGTACCAGTGCAGCCACCGGAACAGCGCAAAAACAGGGACCATGGTCACCTGCGCGGGCAGTGCTATGGTGGAAAGCATCAGCAGAAACAGCGGCGTCTTGCCGCGAAACTCCAGGCGACCGAATCCGTAGGCGACGAGCGCACTCGACATCACTACGCCCGTGACGTTGAACACGCACAGGAATAGGGTGTTGTGCAGATACAGTGCGAACGGGACCGCCCGGACCGCGACCGGGTAGTTTTCCCACTGCACCGGGTTCGGCAACAGACTCGCCAGTGTGAGCGTGCCTGTTTTGGCGAATATCTGCGCGTCCGATTTGAGTGACGTGGAAATCATCCAGGCGAGCGGTAACAGCGCGGGCAGACATAGGAGCAGGAGCAACACGTGCGCGGCGACGTGTTGCCACGGCGAAAGTCCGGTGAGCAGTCGTCGTTTCTTCGCACGTGTAGTATCGGTAGATATATTCGCGGACGGAGCCGCCATTGTTTTACTCATAGCCCAGCCCCCGCCGCCGGGATCGCTCCCGCGCGGTGTCGTGTTCCAGTTTTGCTAGTGCCTCGGCGGGCGATAGCGCGCCCCGTGCCGCCAGATCATCCACCACGCTGATCCGGTCCAGCAAAAACAGTTGGAACGGCACAGGCGGAGTGGTGACGATGTTCGGACTCGCCGCAAGATCCACAAAGGTCTGATACTGCGGATACTGATGCAGGAACGCCTGATAGTCGGGCGATCGCGCCATCCGCGGCGACGACGGTAGCCAGCCGAACGAGACGTTGTATTTAGCGGACCGTTCGGGATTGTCCAGCCCTGACCAGAACTTCATGAACTCCCACGCGCCGTCGGGGTGCTTGGCGCCCGCCGGGATCGTCAAAAAACCTGTGTTCGAGAAGCTTGCCATCGATTTGCCGCCAGCGGGCGGCGGTAACGGGGCGACACGGTATTCCAGTTCGGGCGCGAATTTGGCGAGTTGGAGTACGCGCCATTCGCCGTCCAGAGCGATGGCAAACGAGCCGGCGATGAAGGGCCAGGCGGCACCGTTCTGCGATTTCAAGCCGGAGTTGAAACGCCGCACCTTGTCCAAGCCTAGTTGTTTACTGGTATCCACCAGAAACGACATCGCGCGGCGGTTCGGAACGGTATCGAGAAGCGTCTGTCCCGTGGCGGCGTCGTAGAAGCCACCGCCGAACGACGGGGCGTAGTTGGTGAAGCCCTGCGGCAGAAACCCGAGGCGCGTGAACCTGCCCGTCTTGTCTTTCTGGTCGAGTTTGCGCCCTATCGCTATCAGTTCTTCGAGGGTTTTCGGAAATTTATCCGGGTCCAGACCGGCGGCGCGGAAGTCGTCGGGGCGGTAATAACAGGCGTACACGTCCACGTTTATTACTAGACCGTACAGATGTCCCTTATGCCATCCGTTCTCATGAATCACGGGGAACGTGTCGTTGTCAAAGAAGCGACGCTCTGCCGGAGTCATGCGGGTTTCCAGCGGTTGCAAAATGCCGTCCTCCGACCATGTGCTGACCGCCTGTGTCCACTGTGTCATCACGTCGGGCGGATCGCCGCCCGCGACCGCCATCATCAGTTTCGAATCGGCTTGCCCATAAGGCACCTGGAGCGCGACGACCTCATATTTGTCCTGACTGGCGTTAAAATCCGCCACGACCCTGTCCATTACGGGTTGCCATTGCCCACTCCACATATGCCAGTAGGTCACGCGGATACGGGCGGGGGCACCCGCACGCGTCGCACCCTGACTCGGCGACGTCTGGACGGCGGCGATCAGTCGCGCCCGCGATACCATCACCGTTACGAGTATAGAGGCGATGACAACACCCCATAGCATCGTGCGCCCATTGATAAACGACTTGTCTTGCATGAATATCTTTCGCTTTTCAGAACCCCCAGTAAAACACCTTCTGCTGACCCGCGCTGGCGTCACTGGCATACGGTGAGAAACCCTGCGCCCGGCTCTTCGCATAAACCGTTCGCGCACGCTTCGTGTCGGAAGCACTGCCGACATAATCTTCGGTCGCGATCCAGAGCGGGTGACCGCCCGGCGCCAGTTTCATGTCCCGCCACGCCTCGAGTTGCGCTTCCGCCTCCCGGTCATAGCGCGGCGCGTAGACTTCCTCGTGCGCGATGCCGTCCAGCAGACTCGGGAACGCGACGCCGCCGGTTGTGCCCAGCCGCGTCACGTCGCTGGTCGCGTTCTGTAGCACGATCAACAGATCGGGGTACTTCTCGCGCAGTTTGCGGACGATGTCCAGCCCGCCCTGACGGCGAGCCGGACTGCCCGGACCGTTTTTGTCGTTCGGCGCATGTTCGACCAGTTCCATATTGTCGAGGTAAAAGCCGTCCACGCCCTTTGCGGCAAGCCGCGCCGCGACATGGTTGACGGCGAGATTCTGATAGCCGGGATTCCCCAGGTCCATCCATTGCTCGTCCGGGTAGCCGGAGTAGGGCGCGATGGCGAATTTTTTGGCGGGAGTGAAACCCGTTGGCACCGTGTCCCAGTAGGTGCGGAATTTTTCGCTGGAGCCGATGTTCAGGTAGCTGATCACCCGGTTGCGACCGCCGTTCTTTAGCAGGGCGAGTTGCGCCCGTGTGAAGTTGCCGCCGTCCGGGTTTGTGTCGCTGGCGGGGTCGGCGTCGATGTTGATGACGCGGAAAGTTTTCGTGACTTTGTTCAAGTCGCCCATCCCGGACGCCGGTCCGTAGTACGAAACCCAGGGCGCGGCGACCGGAAACCCACGTTTGGCGGAGTTGTGTGTTTGCATCGTTATCCTTCGTAATGAACCCAGCGGCGTTGCGTCCCGAACAGTGCCCCGGTAAACGCCATGATGATGAGAAAAAGCACCCACGCCATCGCGCTGGCGTAGCCCATGTCCAGATACCGCCACGCCCGCTCGAACAGATACAGGGCGTAGAAATGTGTACTGTCCTCGGGTCCGCCCTGCGTCATGATATACGCCTCGGTGAAATACTGGAAGACGCCGATCAAACCCATGACCATGTTAAAAAAGATCACCGGCGATAGCATCGGCAGGGTCACGTGGCGCAACCGTTGCCAGGCGTTCGCGCCGTCTATCGTCGCCGCTTCGTACAGGTGCGCCGGGATGTCCTTGAGTCCCGCGAGATAGATAACCATGCTGCCGCCGACTGCCCACAGTGACAGCAAAACCAGACTCGGCAACGCCCACGTCGGGCTTTGCAACCACTCGGGACCGGTCACGCCGACGGCGGCAAGCAGACGGTTTATCAGTCCGATTTCCGGGTTGAACAGCCACAGGAAGACGACCGAGGTCGCCACGGTCGGCAGGATCGACGGCAGGAAGAAGATCGTCCGGTAGATGCCCATGCCGCGAATGTTCAGGTTCAGCAGTAGTGCCAGCGCGACGCCTAAAACGACGCCGAGCGGCACGGCTACAAAGGCGAACTGGAACGTGACGGAGAGCGACTTCCAGAAAAGCGGGTCGCCGGTCAGGAGCGTCTGGTAGTTTCCGGTGCCGATCCAGACCGGCGGCTTGACGATGTTGTAGCGCGTAAATGACAAATAAACGCTGGTCAGGAACGGGTACGCCGTGAACGCCAGAAAGCCGATCAACCACGGGCTGATGAACGCGTATCCGGTGAGACTTTTTTTCATAACAAGGGATGCCTTCGCCCCCGGATGCTATGGCGTCCGGGGAACGGTATCGCGGATCACGGTTTCTTCGGCGCGGCGAATGCGGCGAGTTGCGCCGCCCAGTACGGTTCTTCCGGCAGGGTGTCCCACGGGTTGGGCAGGGTGTCGGGCGTGACATAGACCCACCCGGCGTTGCGCTTTTTAGTGAGTTGGACGGCGTTTTTCATTGCGTCCTCGTCCGGCGCGGCGTAGATCAGGTGCCAGAAACGCTTCGCCGGAAATTTACTGACCCACGCGGCATCGGGAGCACGCTTGACATAGGCGTCGTAGTTGCTCTCGAACGTGACGACGATGTCGGCGACGTTCATGTATCCCCTGGTCACGGGCGTTCCAGGGTTGACAATCACAAGTCCCTTAGGGTCCGAGACGCGGGCTAATCGGCGACATTTGACATAGTACGCCAGCCCCTTGTCGTCGTTGGTGACTTCGTCGAAAAAGATGCCGCTCACCGCATACCACTGGTAATACCGTTCGATTTCCGCCTTGACCTCGGCTATGGGACGCTTGCCGTAACTGGTATGGACGTACCCGAGAACCTTGACGCCCTGCGCCCGTGCGGTCTTGATCTGAGCGACGTAGTCCTCCCGCGGTGCCGTGCCCGGACCGCTGTTCGGGTTCATGATCGCGATCATACCGGTAGTCGCCGCCGCAGTCCCCATCTGCTCCCAGAGCGGTCCCGGTGCGAAGTAGGCGGGAACGACCATGCCCTGATCTTTCGGACCGGGTTTCTGCGCCGACGCGGGAAGCGCGACGGCGAGCGTCAGGAGTAGACCTAACATGCCCGCAACTACCGATTTTTTGTGGTTGTTATTTTGCAATTTTTGTTTCCTTGGATTCTTCGCAGTTACTCGGTTCGTGGTCACCCTACGCCCGTCTCGTTTTTTCTCCCTCCCCCCAGCCCCCTCCCTCATCGGAATGAGAGAGGGGGAGCCGGAAGGGGATGCGCGGTAGATGTCTCGCCCTCGGTATCTTGCTCCCCCTCTCTCATTCCGATGAGGGAGGGGGCTGGGGGGAGGGAGAAAAACTGTCGTTAATCGCCGCCCGTAACCGCGACCGGCTGCCCCAATTCGGCGGACCGATACGCGGCGAGGGCGACCTGTAGCGCACGTAGACCGTCCTCGCCGGTTGCCAGATCGTCCGCTTCCTCGCCCGCCGCGAGTCGCAAAAAGTCCGCGACGAGTCCGGCATCGGTCCCGCTGCCCCAGTTCGACCAGGCGACGCGCCCCGCCGTATCGTTATAATGCACGATGTTCTGCGCGAACAGGTCCACGTCCAGAACGCCGCCGGTGCCGACGACCTGTAGCGTCACGTCGCCCCACGTCGGGTAGGTTTTGGGGCGCGACCAGCTCGTATCGACTGTGGCGAAAACGCCGCCCTCGTAGCCGATAGTCAGGAACCCCGTGTCTTCCCAGTCCTTCCCGTGAAAACCGTTTCCCGTCTCGGCGAATACCTCGGTCGCCTCGCGCCCCAG
>JACMMA010000269.1 GCA_014379275.1 Armatimonadota bacterium
CGGCATTGACGATGCTGCGGGATGCACTCCATCGGGGCGGGGGGTATGACCTGGCGGTTGTGGACTTCCGGATGCCCGGGATGAACGGGTTTGATCTGGCGGCGATCATCCATTCGGACGCGGCTCTGTCGTCCTTGCCGATGGTGATGCTCACCCCATACGGTCAGCGCGGTGGCAAGGGAAGGGCAGGAGATCTGGGAATCCTGGCCTCCCTGACCAAGCCTGTACGGCAAACACGGCTCGCGGCCACACTCGTGGCGGTACTCAGCCCGGGAGGCGACGCTTCCCTTGTTCCCGGCGGGCGAGCGGGGCCGGGCGACACCCGACCTTTGCCGGATTCCATGTGCGGAGCGGCAGCGGACGCCATTTCACCCTGGCGACCGCGACTGTCCTGAGAGACAATCAAGCCCGCCGCGTCTTGATCAAAGGCACGGACCATTTCAGGGGGCGGGCGGCGGGGTTCCCGAGACGATCGCTCTGACCTGCTCTTTGACCGATTCCGGCTCGAACACCTGCTTCCAATCCGGCTTAAACAGCAGGTGCCTGCCGTGCTCGATGATCAGTTTCGCGCCGTCCGAGAAAGGCGACGAGACCTCGCCGAAAACGATGGCGAGCGGGATGTTGACGTGCCCGAGCAGGAAGTCGCGAGCCGCCGCCTCGGGGACGCCGCGTTTCACCACCTCGTCCATCGCCTCGCGGATGATCATGATACAGCACGCCGCGACCGTTTCCGCCATCGCCGGTTCCAGGAGCGCCATCTGTCCGACCGTGATCCGGTGCGACGTCATCACCGGGGCGTACATCGCGCGGGCGATCGCTTCGCCCTGCTTGTAATGTGCTTCGGTCCCCTGTTGCAGGGCGCAGACGATATGTTGCTTCGCCTTGACGCCGCCGAAGTAGTCTTTGCGCGCTTCCCCGTCCTCATCGTTGAACACCGGCGGGTGGCACGGGTGCGTGACGAAATAGCCGATGTCGCCGCGTTCGGGCAGTTCCCCGGCATGGGGCGCGGCGGGGTCGAGACACATCACCAGTGCGCCGGACTTGATCCGCGGCACGACGTGACGCGCGACTCCGCCCAGGGCGCGGTCCGGCAACGCGAGAATCACGATGTCGGCATCGGTCAAAGCGTCAGCTTCCGGCGTGGACGCAAGCCCGCGCGTGGCGAGATTCGCGGTCCCCGCTTCGCCGGTCTCCACGTAGCGCATGTCATACTCGGGGCGCGCCATCAGGTTATCGGTCAGGCGACAACCCATCTTCCCGCCCGCGCCGAACAAAGCGACGACGGCGGGGGGCATAATCGGGTCTTTGGTTTCGATCAGCATCAGGCATCCTCTTTCCTCTCGGCAATCATGGTAGCTGTATGTTTCTCCCAAACGGCGAGCACGCGGTCCCAGACCGGGTCGTCTTCGGCGGGAGTGATTCGATTCTGGGTCTGTAGCGTCTGGTAAACCTGCTTCGCCCCATCCGCGAACGGCATCCGCGGGTCGAAATCGAGGTCCGCCTGGGCATGGGAAACGTCGAACACATTGTTATACCGGAAGTTGATCGCACAAATGTGCGCCCGGTCGGTCAGGCGGGCAAGAAGATAGGTCGGGATCGCGACTATGCGCGGTTCCGGTCCGCCGACAGCGCGGGCGACGGTGCGATGGATGTCGTTCCACGTCAGCCACTCTTTTCCGGGGAGCGCGTATCCCTTGCCGTACGCCCGAGAATTCCCGCACGCGTTCACGAACGCGGTCGCCGCGTCGTCGGCATGGCACGAAGCCCAGAGCGATTCGCCGTCGCCGTGCGTGACGATAGGCAGGCCGCGCCGGAGCCGGTCCAAGTACGACGTATTGCCGCCCAGACTGTGCAGGAGCGTCCCGCCGTCGTCATACGTGTGCGCGGGTCGAAGGATCGTGACCGGAAAATCCCCCGCCGCGTGCGCCGCGTTCAAAATCGCCTCACACCGGGCTTTGTTTTCGGCGTAATCCCAGGGCGCGGGGCGTGTCTGGTCGGCGTCGTTCGGGATCGGGTAGCGCGCCGGGGGCTTGGAATACACGTCCACGGTGGAGCAGAAGAGCAGCTGCCCGACGCGCCCCGCGAACGATTCCCGGAGCGACTCGATGTCGGCGGGCTTGTACCCGATCATCTCGATCACCACGTCGAAGCGTTCCCCGCCGTCCTGCAACTCGCGCATCTGCCGCACGAACGCCGGGCGGTCGTAGCGATCACCGCTCACCGTGCGTACGGGAGTGTCATATGTCCGGCTGCGCTGCCCCCGGTTGTAATGAGTGATGTCAAACCTGCCGCGCCGGATCATCTCCGTCGTGATCGCGTTTGAGATCAGCCCGGTCCCGCCAATTATCAGTACCTTCATCAGTTTTGTCCATCGCCTTCACGAGACGTACTGCCGTCAGTTTCGCGGTCCGGGGAAATTGATCCTGCTTTTCGTTCACAGGCAATGCTCTTCATTTGTCCCGAAGGTTTGCCTGCACCGTTCCCCGTCAGTTGAAACTCCAGACTCTTCGTGCGAAGCACGTCCGGCGAAGCCACCTAGCCCTCAGTTTCAACTGACGGGGAACGGTGCAGGCAAGTATGGAAGCACAATCAGACAAATGAGCGACCCTGGTTTACAGGCGTTCAGGCGTAGTGGTGCGGGAGGCGTCTCCGTCCGTGCCGCCATTGTCCTCGCGGGTTGAGCGTCCCATTCGGCGACATAGCGGGCGGCGAGTCCCTTTAGCTCGCTGGCTTGCGGCGTAGTAGCATCCCGCGTGGCGAGCGTCCGTAGCGCAGGCAACGCCGGTTCGTGACGCACATTGCCGAGTGCTTCGATGTGAGCGACAGCAAATGCCAGCTCCGAGGGGATCAGTTTTATCGCTTTGCGTTTTGATAGGTCGTCAAGCGCGTCAGTGAGCCGTTGCCAGTAATCGGCGGGAACAACCGCCTTGTTCGCGGGATTGATTTGTGGCAGGAGGCGGATCAATGCTTCTTGTGCCAGGTTAGCAACCCTTGTATCCATTGTCGTCTTGAGAGTGTGGATTATGGTTGGGAGATAGTGAATATCGCGTTCTTCTGTCAGACGTTCTGTTAAACACCGTTGTAACCGGGACGTTTGCGTTCGCCGAATCCAATCGACACAGATTGAGGCAGGAAGGACAGCGGCTAAAGGAGCCAGCCAGAAATCATTTCCCGTAGTAATTCCCAGTGCGCCAGAGATAACCCATACTACCCAAAACGACCAGTGCGTATATCTTTGCGTTTTATCCTTTTCGCACGACTCTATTGTCACCAGTCGGTGAAGATATGCTCTTGCGCCCTCTGATCCCAGATGCGTTAAAGCATCGTCCGCGAAGCTTTGTTCACGCGGGTCGTCGCTGACCAGCCACGCCTCAATGGTGTCGGGCGCGAGTTTCTGCCATGATTTCGGCGGATGGAACCATTTCACAACGGCACAACTCCATTACTCAAAGGACACTCCGTACTTGCCTCTTTTTCGGCTTCACCGGCGAAATACAACAGACGCACGATCGGTGCGAGAAACACGACCACGTAGACGGTTGCGGAAAGCAGAAAGGCGAGCCAGGGCGGGACGCGGTTCACCAGCGCGACGATCTGTGTCGCGCCCGCGCAAACGCACGGTAGCCAGGCGAGATAGACTATGTCGAGCCACATCGGTCGATTCATCGTGCTTCCCTTCTCAGTCGGCGACCATTTCCGGTCCCGCCAGTTTCCCCTGCGTGCCTTTCGCGAACAGCAACAGGCGGTACGATTTGTACACCTGGAAGTTTTTGCCGCTCCGCTTGCCGCCCATATATTTCGTATCGAAGTGCGCCAGCGGCTTCTTAAAAATCGAGGTAGTCAGTTTGAACCAGAACGGATACTTGACGCGGGCGAACGCGAACAGCTGCGCTTTCATCGGCGCGACGACCTTGTCGTTCATGTCGGCGACCAGGTCCAGATTCGGCGCGGTCAGCGGCGTGATATCGCGGTCCAGAAGCGGCGTCAGGGCGGAGCTTTCCAGCTCCTTGCGGAAATCCTTGAGGTGATGCCCGCCGCCGAACGGACCTTTATCCGGCGTATCGTTGCGGAAATAGTCACAGATCAGCACATGACCGCCGGTGTTCAGGTATTCCTGCGACAGCACGAGCGACCGATTTAGCGGGATGTACTGGAAGCTCTCGCTGAACAGAATCAGATCGTACCGCTTGTCCGTGACCAGGTCCTCGAACTTGCACTCGAAAATCTGCGCGTCGGTGCCGACATTGGCGCGGGCGCGTTCGGTCAGATAGGGCGACGGCGACACGCAGTCCACGCTGTAGCCCGCGTCCATCAAACGTCTGGCGAGCGCGCCCGTGCCGGTGCCGACGTCCAGGATAGTTTTGGTGCCGTCCGGAATCGTGCTCACAATCAGATCCGAATACTGCTCCTGCGCCTTGTGCAAGTTTTTCATGTGCACGGGCAGGTCTTCCGTCCACAAGCCGTAATGCAGGTGGTCGGTCTCGAACAGGTACCGGGCGGCGATGGCGGCGAGGTCTAACCCGAGTTCGTGGGAGGAAGTAACCACGGCGGGCTGGTTGTTTGGGGTAGGATTCACGGAAGTTCACAGTTCCCTGCCGGATGGACAGGAAACCGCCTTTGCCTCCAATGTATCCGGTTTCGCCGGAAAAAGCCCATCACGGGCGGTTTTCGGCATCGCGCCCCGAGTAGAAATCGCGGATGCGGAGCGCGGTACCGGTGCGCGGGTCGGTCACGGTCAGGCGGATCAGGACGTAGGTTTTGCCCCGTCCGGCGCGCTTGTCTTCCGGGGAGCCGCCCTCTTCCGTCGCCGGGGTGAACGTTGCCACCAGGGTCTTCTGCGCCGCGGCATCTACGGCGGGCGGGAACGGTAGCGCGCTGATGGAAAAATCCTGTTTCTTTAACACGTCGCCCGACGCGCGGACGACTTCCGCTTCGATCAGCCGCAGGTCCTTCTCGGATAACGATCCCTTGCTGACGCGGACGAAACCCGCGTAGTCGGTGGAAAGCACGACATTTTCCATGCCCTCTTTCTCCAGGAGCGGCGGTTCCGGCTTCGCCATCATCGTCACCCGTCGCTGCTCCGACGGCCCGAGAAGCGTTCCCAGCAGCGCGTCGGTCGCGAGCGCGGCGACATCGGCGAGGGCGACTTTCGGGATCGCACGCCCCCCGCAACCGGTAAGCGTGACAGGGAAAAGGGCTAGCAAAGCCAGGAATCGACGGCGCGGAAAGGAGATCATTAGCGTTATCTTAACCGCCCGCGGCGAGGGACGCAACCTGAACGTACGACGCCCCGGCGCGTTTCAGCACATCCGCACAGGCGCTCGCCGTCGCGCCGGTGGTAAATACGTCGTCCACGAGCAGGATCCGTTTGCCGGAAACCGCCGATGGGTCGGGCACCGCGAACGCATCCGGCGTGACATTGCTTCGCCGTGCTCTGTCGGTCAAGCCGACTTGCTGAGTAGTTTTCCGGGTGCGAACGACCGTCCCGTTCGGAAGGAGCGGCACGGCGAGCAGTTCGGCGACCGGTTCGGCGAGCAGCCGCGCCTGGTTGTAACCGCGCCATCGCTCCCGGGACGGGTGCATCGGCACGGCCACTAACACCTCCACGGATTTCGGGTCGGGGAGCAAACCGTCTACGACAAGCCGGTTCGTCAGGAACGCGCCGAGTGGGGGGCCGAGCCGCTCTTTCTCGCGGTATTTAAGTAGATGGACCGCATGTCGTAATGCCCCGGCATAGACCGCGCTCGCACACGCCCCGTCAAAGGCGAACGATTTTCCGGTCTCTTCCGCGAACCGCGCGCATGTCCCACAATTCTCGCCTTCGCGCGGGCGACCGCACACCCGGCAACACGGCTCAGGGATCGGCAGAAACGAAGCGACACACCGTTCACAGAGCGTACCAGTCTCGGTGCGGTCGCCACAAACCAGGCACATCGGCGGGTATATCAGATCAAGCAGACCGTTCCCGGAGCGAGCCAGATATGTTTTCACGGGGTGTTGTATGACATCGCGGTAGCAGTCGTCAGAAACGCGCGGGGCGCAACGAATCATTCGTTGCGCCCCGCATCTCCTATGTCCCCGAACTTACTTTTTGGGTTCACACTTTCGGCGACGGCGCGTAAGCATACCCAGCAATCCGACTCCGCCTCCAATCAATAGAGAAACCACCGCCGGGGGAGCAGGAACGGGTTGGAAGACGAGCGTCTCGGAAAGAAAACCAGCTCCTTGAAGCTCTTGAGGGACAGGGACGAACTGGTTGGTGTTCACCGCCGACAAAAAGTTACCGTACAGGTCTGCCCCGTTCACGTCTGTGACCCGAACGCCATAAACTGTCGAAACCGCACCGTTGAAGAACGAGTTCAGATCCAGGCCAGTCGCCGCCAATTGTTGCGAGCCAGTAATCTCCACGGTGTCAATGAAGTATCCGGTCTGTCGGGCTTGCGTGACGTTGCCGGAGTTGATGCTTATGGTATTCGGAGCAAACGTCGGCGCGGCAAAGGTGCCACCCGTGATCACTTGAATATTATACGTGGAGTTGGCACCGCGCTCAAAAAATATCAGTTCCGGCGTAGTGTCGAGAGCGGTATTATTGTCATTGATTCCGCGCTGGAAAATCAGATCCAATGTATAGGGGGTACCTTCGCCATCGATCCCCTGTACCAGACTCAGGGAGTTGAAAGCCGCGCGTATGGAAGGACGTTGGATCGCGGGATCGGTGCTTTCCGGAGTGGTAGCAGTGACTCCGCCAAGCACGAAAGGGTTCGGATTGCCGTCGGTACCGGTGTCGAAATCACCATACTCCGCATTAACGTTCGCGGCACCAGCGACGACGTTAACGTTACCCACAGCGCGGAATTGCCCCCCGCCGCTTGAGAATGTCGTGGCGCCGAAGGTGATGCCCGATAAGAACACGTCATCGACATAGCCCGATCCGCTCGCACCTGTCCTGGCAACATTCTGCGTACTGGTGCCCGCCGGCTTGACGACAGTGATACCGCTCGTTGCCTGCGTCGAGCCGGTTCCCGGCAAAATGTACTGAGCAAAACTCGGCTGCAGCACAGTCACGGATAAAGTTAGTGTGAGAGCGAAACCGGCGAAAGGTCGAAATTGGCGCATGTGGATACCCTTCTTAAAGTATACGATTGAGTCTAAAGATACCGCACCTGATTTCGGTGTGGGAGATACGTGGCGAGCCATGCATTAGCATGGCACCCACACTATACCCACATTATGCCGACTTCTCACATAAAGTTCACATAAAAAATTTACGAAAGATACGCTTCTTTATCAAGGTATAATAAAGGCCTATGTCGCTTGCGCTTGATCTTGTTCCGTCCGCGTCCGTGGAGGTCCGTAATGTGGACCTCGCTTACACGCGCAAGGCGCGCGGTACCGCGCCGCTGTCGCGGTTCGCGGTGCAGGACGACGGTGCCACCTTCGCCAGCGTTCCGGACGAAATGGAGGTGCGGTCCTCTCACCTCGTGCGCTTCTCTCCGACCGGAAAACCGGCGACATTACAAACGTACAGCGTCGAAACCCTGCGCAAGGTCGAGATCGCAACCAC
>JACMMA010000270.1 GCA_014379275.1 Armatimonadota bacterium
CAATTCTTCCGCACTGAGAAAGGCGCGCAAGTAATCGCGCTCCGCGTCCGACGCGACCGCGATCCGCAGCGTGTAGGCATTGGGAACATAGACCTGTCCATCGAGACCCTCGCGCCGTCCGTCTTCCATCGCCCCGAGGATGCGTCGCAGAATGTCTTTGGGGCGCAACTCGCTGTCCACGGCGTCCGGTCCGCCGAAAAGCCCCTCGTACCACGAGCCGAAGCGACGATTTAAGTGTTCCAAAAGATCCATAAGGTATCCGCAGTATACGGTGCGGCGTTTCGCCGCGTCAATGCTCCGACACGCGAAAATACCCTACGGTTGCGGGAGGAGAGGAAGTACCGCCGCAAGGAGTTGGGCGAAAAGCGCGTCCTCGCTTTGCGCCGCGTTCAGAGTGACAATCCGGTCCGGTTCCGCGGCGGCGACCGCGAGAAAACCCGCACGTACGCGCTCATGAAAATCAAGGGTTTCGCGGTCGAGGCGGTCCTGGGCGTCCGGCGACTGTCGGGCGAGGCCGACAGTCGGAGGTAGATCGAGGAGGAATGTCTTGCGGGGATGTAGTCCGTTTGTCGCCACCGTATTCACCGCACGGACGGCATCCGGCGATAGATCACGTCCATATCCCTGGTACGCCAGCGTCGAATCGGTAAAACGGTCGCACAGAACCACATGCCCCGCATCGAGAGCGGGGCGAATCACGGTCCGCACATTCTGCGCCCGTGCCGCCGCAAAAAGTAGCAACTCGGCGATGGGGATCGGCGAAGCGTCACGGTCTAACAGCAGGGCACGCACCCGCTCCCCGAACGGGTCACCGCCCGGCTCCCGCGTGCGCGTGACCGAATAGCCGCGTTCCAAGAGTGCGTCGGAAAGGCGGGCAATCTGCGTCGTCTTCCCCGCTCCTTCGGGACCTTCGAACGTGAAAAATACGCCATCCATGAGCTACTGACAACGCTTTTGCAGGGCGTCCCGGTTATAAACCGTGATGTGATATGTGGTGTCCACGGCGATGTAGTTCTTCTGCTTGAAATATCCCATCGCTTTGTTGACCGATTCCCGGGAAGCGCCGACAATACCCGCCAGGTCGTTCTGTGTCAGGCGCAGGTTGATCCGCCGTCCGCCGTCCGGTAGTTCGGTGCCGTGCGTGTCGGAAAGGGAAAGCAATTGTTGTGCGATGCGCCCGTACACATCCTGCGACGACAGCACACGAATCCAGGTCGTAGACCGGCGTAGCCGTCCGGCGATCTCTTTGAGAAGCGAGAACGCGATTCCGGGCATCGTTTCAAGACACTGCCGGAAGTCGGTGGAAGAAAGAATCAGGACCTCGGTCTGCTCCACAGCGGATACGTCGGCGGAGCGACCTTCCCCGTCGATGATCGAGAGTTCGCCGAAGAAATCACCGGCGGATAACACCGCGATAATCGTCTCGTCCTCCTCCTCGACGTAGGAAACCTTCGCCTTGCCCGCGACAATGATAAACAACGCATCGCCGGGAGAATCACGCTTCACGATTACGTCGCGTTCGTTGAAAGTGCGGCGTTTCAGGTACCCCGCGACAAGAGTGAGCTGTTCATCCGCGAGTTCGGAGAACAAAGGTATAGCCGCTAGGGCCTGATTCAGGGACATATCGTGTCAAACAAGCACGGTCATCGTGAGCCGCACTTGCCCTTTCCATAATTTACACCGATGCAATCAGCATTATCGGTTCCGCCTGGGCGATAACCAGCGACTCCCGTAGCGACTCGAATAGTTTCGTCCCTCCATCACTGCCCAGTCGGGCAAGGACGGCGCGCTCCGGGTGAGGCATCATCCCCAGTATGTTGCGACGGACCCCGCCGACAATCCCGGCGATGTTGTCACGGGAACCGTTCGGGTTCGCGTCACTCGTAACCGTACCACCCGGCTCACAATAGCGGAAAAGGACACTGTCGGTGCGGTTTAATTCCGCAAGCGTGGGATCGTCGCAAACGAAACGCCCTTCGCCGTGCGCGATGGGGATCGACACCACATCGCCGGGGGCGTAACGGGCAGTAAATGGCGTATCCACTGTTTCGACACGCAGGTTAATATGACGGCAGGCGAAGCGCATTTGTTCGTTCCGAACGAGGGCACCGGGGAGTAATCCTGCCTCGCAGAGGATTTGGAATCCGTTGCAGATTCCCAGAACAAAA
>JACMMA010000271.1 GCA_014379275.1 Armatimonadota bacterium
CGGCGGGGTTGATCGGCGAGCCGTAGGTGCGGATGACATTTTTGACGGTGCCCGTCGCCCAGGTTATTTCCGGAGTGCCGTCGGCATAAAAACCGATCGCAGAACGGAGATAACGTTCGCCCGGTATACGCGACGAGGGCGTATCGCTCCCCGGCGCGACGACCTTGCCATCTACTACGGCGAGTTGAACGATCTGCTTACGGCTACCGATCTCGTCATAGGTGACACCGAAATAGCCGCCATTCAGTCCGCCCACCGCGCCGTTTTGATCGCACCAATCGCGCACGGTAAGTGCATCGCCGACGAAGTTGTTTTTCTCTCGCGAGACGTTTCGCGCCACGACGATGGGGATGACCGACGCTTTAGCGAGATCTATGGTCAGGGTCTGGAAGCCATCGCCGCGGATGCCACTTCGCGAAAATACGACGCCGGGCGAAACATCCACGTTTTCATCGCGCTTTTCCAGAGTGTTGGAACAGGACGTAGCAAAAACGAAACACAATGTGAACACGAAGGCGGTCGAGTAAGGGGAAAAACGTAGCACGATGGTTGGCTCAGTATATCGCGTCCGGCGACGAAAAACGTGTGCGGATCTGTGAAACCGCCCACGTCGCCGCCTCGCGTACTACCCCGGAGCTATCCGACGCCGCAACCACCTCTAGCGGAGTCGTTGCGTCGTGATTCCCGACGTTGCCCAGCGCAATACAAACATTGCGGCGTAGCCCCTCGCGCTTGGGACGAAGCAAAGGCGTACCGCGGAACCGTGCGCGAAACCCGGTTTCCGTTTCGAGATCGGCGAGCAATCGTAATAGGTCGGGATTGGCATGCTCTCCGTCTCGCCCCGCAAGCCGTGCCTGGCTTCCCGCCTGTGCCTTCTCATTCCATGGACACGCCGCGAGGCAATCATCACACCCGAAAATTCGGTCGCCCATCAGAGAGCGTAATTCCAGCGGAATCGGACCGCGATGCTCGATCGTCAGGTACGATATACACCGCCGCGCATCTAAAACCATCGGCGCAATGATCGCGCCGGTCGGACACGCCGTGAGACATCGCGTACACGTTCCGCAGTGACTCCCCGCGAACGGTTCGTCGGGCGTGAGTTCGAGCGTGGTGAGCAGGGCGGCGAGAAAGAAAAAGTTGCCGAGATCGAGCGAAATCAGGTTCGTATGTTTCCCCTGCCAGCCCATCCCCGCTCGCGCCGCCAGCTCTCGCTCCCGTAGCGGACCCGAATCCACAAATCCACGGCACCGCGAACCCGGAAATGCGCTTTCGACTTTCCCGGACAAATCATTCAGCATGTCTCGCAAAACCGTGTGGTAATCCTCCGCGCCACGAGCATAACGGGCGATAGTGCCGGTTTGTACAGTTCGCCCCCCCGCCCCCAACTCTGGGGGCGGCGGAGGGGACAGGTCAGCGGAGCACCGTTCGCCGGTCGGGTCGGACGCCGCGGTATCCCCTCTGCCCCCCCCAGAATCGGGGGCGGGGGGGCGAACGGGGTGGTCATAACTCGCCGCCAGAACAACAACTGACCGCGCTTCGGCGAGTAATCGCTCGTCGTCCAGGCGTCCGGCGCGAAGGTCGGCGCGGGTTTCGAGCCAATTCATCTCCGCGTTCATGCCCGAGGCTAGCCAAGCGGCAACGTGCGAGCCGTGC
>JACMMA010000034.1 GCA_014379275.1 Armatimonadota bacterium
TATACGCGGGTTGAAACCCACGTTCCTTGTGGGAGATTGCCCGTTGTTTCCCGTCGCGCGGATTGGGCATCGGTGGTGATGCGGATATACTGCTTTCACGGGCGACAAAGAAAGATAACCGTCGGGACCACACCGTTCGCCGTCCGGTCGCCCCACTTTCGTCGAGGATTTTCGGGACATGAAAAATTATATACCGTTCGACTCCTTCCTGATTGTAGCCGCCTTTATGTCATCCGTGACACCGGGTTGGGGACAGAAGACTCCTGCCCCTGCCGCTGTCGCACCCGTGCTTCACGACGCCGGGGCACCGTTCGGCAAACTGCGCCTTGTGGATGAAATCGACTGCGGGGCGACGGCTGACGCGGCGGCGCACGAGTTTTCCGAAATGCCTGCCGGTGTGAGCCAAGTCGAAACGATCCTCGGCGCACCGGCACGCGTTTTGCCCAACACCGGCGAGGCGAAATACTTCGCGTACCGGATCGGAAAGAACAGGAACCTGAAAGCGGGCGCGGCGTACGTGCTCGCCGTCGAGTTTCCCGAGGATAAAGCACGCTCCCTGTTTATCGTCAACCGCGGCGCGGAATCGGTACGCGGCGTCCGCACCGGGAACGCGCTCGGCGACGTGCTGTATTCCTACACCAACAACAATAGCGAGTCGCTTCAGATACCCCTATCGCAAAAATATCGCACCTGGAAGAGCCTGTTCTTTTTGCACGACCGGATGTTCGAAGTCGGCATCCCATCCGAAAAGGCGGGCGAGGAAGGACCGCGCACCGGAAAGCCGGAGGACGGTTTCTGGGTCGCGATCACGCAGTCGAAAGCCGACAATGACCCGGTGTCGCATGGTGCCGCCGTGTCGCGTATCCGCCTGTATGAAGTCGCCGATGTCGCGAAACTGACGGTCCCGCTAAAAATGCCCCCGCCCGGACTGCCGCGACGACATCTTTTCTGGCGCGAGGAGATGGCGGACGGCGTGATCGCACCGGACAAACCCGAGGAGCGCGGCGTCACGGTCCGCACCGACTGGTACGATTACAAGGCACACCTGATGCAGTTTCTGGGAATGAATACGTTCAGCAAGGACCTGTTGGAGTTCGGGCATAACCAGGGCTGGGACGCGGGACCGACGAACGACTGGTACAACGCGTCCCGCTACCCCGAGTTGTGGGGCGATACTTTGGACCGACTCGCGAAATACAATTTCAGCGTCCTGCCCTATTACGAATACACCGGGAGCGTCGGTCAGAAGGGACTCGGGGGCGAGAAACGCGCGATGCCGCTTTCCGGCGCGAAGGCGTACACGCATATCCACTGGACCGAGGGCAACAACGCCGACATTACCGACCCGGACACGATAGCGGACGCGAAGAAACTGCTCGACGCGACGATCGTCCGGTACAAAGACAAGGTCAAGTTCGCCGGGGCGTGGTTCCGCCCGCGCCCCAGCCAGATGCCCATCGGGTTCGCCGACCCGACGCTGGCGCGGTTCGCGGCGGAGGCGAACGCGGGACAAACGATCACCCGTGAACAACTGCGGGCGGACAAAGCGTTGCTCGAAAAATACTACGGCTGGTGGTTCGGCAAGCGGCGCGACTTCCTGCTGGTGTTGCGCGACCATCTGCGCGGCAACGGGATCGCCGGTGCCGATATTCTCCTGACGCCCGACTCCGCCGAACCGGGTCGCTCCCTACTCGGACAACAGGCGATTGTCACCGACGATACGCAAACGTGGACGACGATCCTGCAGCAACCGGCGCACAGCAAACTCCGCGCCATAAACTACGCCGAGACGGTACGCGCGAACAAGCACTTAGAAGCCCTGACTTCGCCGACGCCGACCTGGGGCGAATGGGAGTGGCAGCACTCGAACCCGCAAGCCGATCCTCAGCGGTACAAAACCACGGACGGCGCGCTACTCACCTATTCGTTCAACCGGGCGTACAGCACGTCGTCGGCAACGGCGTTCGCTCCTTTCCGCACGGAGTCGGGACTCGCCGCCATCCTGCATCATCCGCTGAACGAGCACGCGATGGAGAAAAGCCTGGGCTATATCGCGTCCGACGTGGAATATGCCGGTCCGTACTGCATGCTCGCCGAAGCGCGTGCGATGGCATACGGCGACCCGCGCTACCTCGGGTACCTCGCCGCCAGCAGTTTCAACCGCGGCTTCCCGGAATACGTGCGCCGCTTCAACGCCGCGTTTCTGTCCCTGCTCGCCCTGCCGAGCGAGATCGTCCCGAACGCGTCGTCCGACCCGAACGTCATCGTGCGCGTCATCAAAACCAAATCGAACGGCACCTATTACGCGATTGTCAACACAGGTTTGCAGGACAGCAAGGTTACCGTCACACTCCCCGCCAAAGGCAAGGCGACCAATGCCGCGA
>JACMMA010000272.1 GCA_014379275.1 Armatimonadota bacterium
CCGCTCCTAAAAACTGTTTGCGATTCATGTTCGTAGATCCTTTCGCCGAGCAACGCCCGGCGTTCTTGTTGTTTTCGTTGCTATAATGGTAAAGCCGCACCTGAGGCGGTACTAAAATTATGACAGATATGTTTGACGTAACAGAGCAACGCGCCCGTGAAATATCCGACAATATCCGGAGGGTTCGCGAGCAGATCGCCGTCGCCGCCGAACGCGCCGGCCAGCAAGAAAACGCCATAACGCTTTGCGCCGTGACAAAAACGCGTCCGGTAAGCGATTGCCTCGCCGCCGTATCCGCCGGTGTTTCAAACCTCGGCGAGAATTATGTGCAGGAAGCGCGAGAAAAAATACCCGCCATTCGTGCCGCCCTACCCGACCGTTCGCCCATTACATGCCACCTCATCGGACATTTACAGACCAACAAAATAAAACACGCCGTACATTTCACAAACGTATTTCAAACCGTTGATAGCGAAGAATGCTTGCAGGGTATTGCCAAAAGCATACAGAAGTTATACAATGGCGCAACAACTGACCAGGCAAGTTTTCAAACGGCACGGGTATTGATTGAAGTAAACCTTGCGGGAAGTGAATCGCGCGCAGGGATCGCGCCGGAATCAGCGATTGAATTCGCGTTGAAAGCGCGGGAGATCCCGGGAATCCTGTTGAGTGGTTTCATGGGGATGGCTCCCTACGTGGAAAAAGCGGATGAGGCAAGACCCTATTTCGCACGCTTGAAAAAGTTTTTTGACGCTCTGCCGACCGAAAACCGCCAGATCCTTTCCATGGGAATGTCGGGCGATTTTCAAGCGGCGATTCAAGAGGGCGCGACACTCGTACGAATCGGAACAGCAATATTCGGGAGAAGGGAATAGGTACTGGGTGTTGGATATCGGGAGCAAAAAAACGTCACCGAACCGTGACGGTGAATTTTACTCCCGCCGACAGCCGGCGCGAAGGAACAAGGACATGGCAATGTATAACGCGGGACGAGACGATGAACACGAGGGTTACGAACCCGAGGAGCGCAGAACTATCGGCACTTCATTCAGCCAGTGGTGGAACAACCTGCGCGGGCGGGGCGGGGACGAGGAGTATGAGCCGGAAGCGGCGGAACACGACCCCGAACCGGCTACCGCGACAGCAACGGTGGATGGGGCGCGACCCGCAACTCGTCCCACGCAAGCCGGGGGTTTCGCTACCGCATACAATCCACGCCAGAGCGGGGGGTCGCAGTATATGATAAACAACTCTTCCCGCCGTGGCGAGACGATACGGATCGCGGCGTCGCGCGAAGGTTCGATTACGGTGATGCCGGTGACCTCGTTCGCGGATATTCAAAAATGCGCCGACCGTTTGAAATCCGGCGAACCGCAGATCGTTAATCTGGAAAACACGCCCCCCGAAGTCGCCGAACGGCTGATCGACTTTTTGAACGGCGTGACGTATGCCCTGGACGGCTTTGTGGAAAAGGTCGCGGACGGCGCGTACCTGTTCACCCCGTCGCACATCTCGATCCAGACCGACGGACCGGAGCAGCCGGTAAAACCCTTCTTCGACCGGGGTTAGTGTGATGGTTTGAATTGTCCGCCCTGTCCCGGCGGCGAGAGCAATGTTGCTCTCGCCGCTGCTTCGCCACGTCTGCCTATGCGCCGGATTCTACCGACAATGAAAACGGCAAGTCGCTTTCCAGTGTCGCCAGCGAGACGTTTTCGAGAACGTCGAGGTTGGTAAGTTCGTGATATTCTTCCTCTAGTCCGCTCACGGCAAGGGTGCGTAGTGGCGTCAGCTGCGGTCCGAGGGGTTCCAGGTGAATGACCTCGTCGGTAGCATCGGGGTAGCGCGTCAGACGGAACGCGGACGGTAGAAACATTCCGGCATCACGCTTGTCCAGTCCGGCGTTCTCAGCGGCATCCCAGAGGGCTTCTTCCCGCAGGTAAAGCACCTTGTTGTTGCCGACGTCGAAAAAGCATGTACTGATCCCGTCGTAATTGTCTATTACCCGCACCACACCCGATGCCGTGACCGTCATTTCTTCGATTTCTCCGCGCACCAGTCGCTTAGCCAGCCGCGCCGCGTACCGCCGACGGTTGTAGTGGAGTAAATCGTTGGTTTGTGAGCGGACACGCCAGTCTACGATAAATCCCGCGACGGTGGCCACCACTATGACACCGATACCCCAGGCATCGGGTATGCCGAAAAGGGACACCACCATGATTATGGCGACTATGCCACAAATGACACCTGCTACGCCACGCCAGGACAAATCATCGGCAAAGGAACGGGTTTCGGTAACCATGTCGAGCAGTTGCCGTTCGATTTCTTCGCGTTCGGCGTCGGTGAATCGGCGGGTTGCGGTTTGTATCATGATGAGTTACTCTTGAATACCCTATCGAACCGGAAACGGTTTGTGGTAAAGATGCGCTTCACCGACGCCGAACGCGGAGTGCCTGGAGATTTAACAGTAGTTTAACGAAAAGTTAACACAGAGAAGGTTCCCGCCGTGTTACAATCGGTATGCGCGATAGCCGCACCGCCACGAGATTTTATTATGGATGACTTGAAGCTACAGCGCGGAAGCGCGACAACGGTCGTACTGGTGCTTGCGGTGCTCATGGACGGTCCCCGGCACGGTTACGACATCGCTCGCGAAGTCGAACGGCGTAGCGGCGACACCCTTTCTTTCAAGTATGCCACCCTCTACTCGGTGCTACACGGTCTGGAAGCGGACGGTTTTATTCGGAGCGTCTGGGAGCAAGCGCAGGAGGAACGCCGCGCACGCCGTGTTTACAACCTGACCCCGGAGGGCGCGGTCGCTCTGGAGAAAGCATGCAAGCAATGGGTAGAGTTTTCTCAGGCGGTCAACAGCGTCATCGACGCCGCCGGTTTGTTGCCGACGCCGAAATCCGACCCGCTCCCGACCTGAGTCGCCTCTTTCATTAGAGCCGGGGCGAAGCGGGGCGCGAAACCGCCGCCCGTGAAAGATCACGAAGTATGTCACTACTGGGAACCCGACCGTATGGATCGCGAACAGGTAGCGAGGAATACAACCCGATACTCCGACAGGACGGGCGGGTGACTCCTTCGTTTGTCGCGGACGATCCGGGCCGTGACGCGTATCAAGCGGACTGCTTGTTCGAGGACTACCTCGATCACTTGTGCGCCCCGCTCGTCGGCGTCGTGCCGTTCCCGATCCGTAGCGAGTTGCGCGGCGACGCGGCGGACATGCTGGAACAACTTCAGAACCAGTATCTTCTGGAAGGTCTTTCCCTGCCGGACGCGACGCGCCTCGCCATCCGCAAACACGGCTCCTCACAGGAAGCCGGTATGCAGTTTCTGGAAACATGGTTCGCACACCAGAAGCAAGGGAAGGTCGGTCGCTTTTTCGGGATGGCATACACACATGCCCTGGTTCACTTCGGTACGGCGACGTTGATAGCGGTCGGCCTGGTCGAGTTGCGCGTTTTCCGCCCCTGCTACGACTATATCCTGTCCTATTATCTGTCCCCTGCCGAAGTGCGGCAACTGATCCCCGAACCGTTACCCCTCCCCGACACAAGTCCGTTGCAAGTGGCACTCATCGTCGTCGCACTCATGGCACCGCTGATCGCCGGATATATGACCGGCGCGGCGGTGCCGGTACGGGCGGTGCGAACCGTGTGTCACGTTCTGATCCCCCTGATCTTGTTCACGTCCGTGCTAGGGGCGATGATGCTCCCCACCCGCGAAGGGCTTTTCCTCGCAGTCTGTATGCTTTTCTACTGGCTCCCCGCCGGTTGCTTAGCCGCCCACATCTCATCGGCACTCGCCTGGCAACGGCGTTGCCGCTACTCCTTGTGACACGCCGAAAATTGTCAACAAAACTTAATCTTCGCTTAACATATTTTCGCAGACCAAAGTGATATAGTATTCCTGAAACCGCATATGACACAAACCGCATATCAAAGATTATTGTTTGCTTTGAGGGTGTCATGAGGAAAGGATCCTGTCATCGTATGTCGTACCAGTCAGATATCTCCCCGATGAGACGCGCCCGTGTCTGCGCATTCACGCTAATCGAGTTGCTCGTCGTTATCGTAATTATCGCCCTTTTGGCGGCGATATTATTTCCGGTTTTTGCCCAGGCGCGGTCCAAAGCACGTCAGGTCGCCTGTGCCAGTAACATGCGGCAACTCGGGATGGGTGTTCTGCAATACACCCCGGACTATGACGAGACATTCCCGGTACACGACCCCACCTATCCGCTTTTCTACAGCGCCGAGTGGCAGATGGCCATCTACCCCTATGTGAAGTCCAAGCCGATCTATCGTTGTCCGGACGACCCCCAGCCGGAGCTCGATCCCGCGGAGCCACGCATCTCCGGCGTCACCGGCGATAAACGCACCCCCGTCAGTTACCTGTACAACCCCCTTCTGGGCAGCGACTATCTGAACAGCACGAACGAGGTGCGTACCGAGAGCATGGTACGCCAACCGGCTAAAATGATCCTTTTCATGGAAGGCTACTCGGAAACGGCGAACGTCTCGGCCACCATGACCGGGCCGATCAACCGGGGGCTGGACATGGACGGTAAAAAGTCCATCTGGCTCAACCCATTCGTGATCCGTTACAATTCGAGCGACTACCAGACCGGCGGTACGACGGGGTGCAAGAAATTACCCCGACACGGCGGCAACCAGGGTGGCAACTTCACCTTCGTCGACGGTCACGTCAAATTTTATGTTTACCGGGGCGGGGTGAAGAAACTGCAACAGGTTCTGCCCCTTATAGATCAGTTCACCACCGAGGATATGAAATACGTCAATCCGAATTCGGAACCGGAGTGGTTTGACACGTACGAAGATACGCTCTGCCTGTAGCGTTGTAGGGTTTGAGCGGCCCCCTTAATTGAAAGGGGGCCGCCCAGGATAGACCGACGGTTTGTCATTTTTGGTATAGTTGCCAGTATTACTATCTTATGATCTTTTGACGGAGGGTTTTCGGAACAGTATGATTCCCCGGAAACTTCATCCGCCATCAGGCAAGACGGACTCATCGTGAACCGCCTTGTTCCGTGAATCCCCTTACCGTCCGCACGGAGGGGTCGCGCAAGCAACGACATTTTCGTTTGCGGATCGAGAAGCCAGATCGGATTCGGACAAACGTCCGAGCGAAATCCTCGCCCCTGCCAGCCGCGGCAAAGAGTCCGCGCCTCGCGGGTACGCGTCGCCGCACCGTTCCCAAGGCGGACCGTAGATAAGCGAGAATGAACGTTGCTATCGGAGAAACGACGGAGGAGCATTGCGGAAGTCCCTCCCACGACCACCAAGTACGCTCCGCGTGACTCGACTCACGCGGCGGGTTATTTTCGATGGAGACAAGATCTTATGTATACTGTTTCTTCCTGTGCTAAATCGGTCTTTTTGACCCTCGGTATGACTATGTTCGCTCTCGTTGCAAACGCCGACGCCGGTCACGCGGCGGTAGCGGTATCCGCCGTTCTGGGTGGTTCGTCCGCCCTGCTCGGCGACTACAACAATACAACGACCTATCGCCCCGGCGCGATCCCGTTGTTGCTCGACAACCAGAACATCACGATCAGTGGTTTCCGGACCACGACCGGCACCCCGGATTATGTCCTGATAACGCAGGTGACCCTGTCCACCGGGGCGAGCGTTCCCGCGATGGTTCGCTACACCAAGAACGGCACCGATCAGAAGGTGATCGTCATTCTGCGATCCGACTCCGGTGTGGGCGTCCAGTACGTCACCAACGGGGTAAAGATCAACGGCTTCCCGACTCTCGCGTCCGGTTCCTGGCGCGTGGTCGAGTCCGGCGGCACCACGACCGACCAGACAGTCATCAACGCGCTGAGCGCACTGACCAACGTGGCGATCAATACGGGCATCTCGGACGTTTCGGCGGACTCGGTCAAGAAATACTCGGGGCTGACCATCAACCAGACCTCCACCGTCACCGGGCAGGACCTGGCGGTCATCACGCTACTCCAACTCTATAACACCAGCGTCAGCACCGCTCAGTACAACTTCACGCAAGCCAAAGTGAACGAACTGTTGGTGGACGGCGCGGGCTTTAATACGACCGACACGTTCCTCGCGGCGTTCCGCCGTGAAAACTCGTCGGGCACCCGTATCACCGAGTTCCTGGCGGCGGTCACCCCGGATCTGGAAACGGTCCCTGCGTTCAGCGGCACCGGTGCCTTGCTGGGTGCCGTCAACACGACCTCTGGTGCGTTCGGCTATGCGTTCATCACCGGGGCGGCATCGGGATCGTCGAGTTCGACGAACCAGTTCGCGAACATCCGTGTCGGCAAGTACAACGGTGTCGCGCCCTATACCGGGACCTCCTTGCCGTATAACAACGGTCAGGCGGGATATTCGACCGCAAACTACTACGGAGCCACGGCGAACGGCACGTACACGAAGTGGACGTATGCCAAGGCATACACGATCGGTACCAACGCCACGGTGAACAGCATCGTCAACGTCATCCAGAACCCGTTCGGGGCGGACGCTGTTCATTCGGTGGGTCTGACCTCGCTCACGGAGATGTCGGTGGTTCGCAGTTCGTTCCAATCCTTTGACCCGATCGCACAGGGTGAAGACGTGACCGACGGACAACCTATCTTCTGACCTCGGGACGATAGAAAGACCGCCCCGTGGTCGCGATCGTGCCACCACGGAGCGATGCCCGACACTCGCTCGGCGGAACCTCACCCCCCAACCCCCTCTCCGTGGCGGGGAGAGGGGGGGAGATGCACCGGGGGCGAGACCTTTTCCGCCCCGCCCTCTGCCCCCCCTCTCCGGCACGGAGAGGGGGTTGGGGGGTGAGGTTCCGCTACGACTTACTCTTATCTTAAAGGATACTTTCGCATGAACAAGATTACTCTGGGGACCGCCGCGCTATCGCTTTGCCTCTCTGTCTCGGCTCCCGTTTTCGCGCAAAACTACCAGTACGGGATTGTCGCGCAGACCAGTGTGGACACGTACCGAGCCTTCGGCACGCCGACGTTGAGCGAGTTCGGCACCGTGGCTTTCCGTGCGGACCAGACCGACGGCACCTTCCGTCTTCTTTTGGGCAGACCGGGTCAATTAAAGATCGTCGCCACCGCCGGACCGGCGGAAACGTTCAGTCGGTTCGCCACCACCGCGCCGTCACTCGGGAAGTTCGGACAGCGGATCGCTTTCACGGCCACTTTGAACGCGGGCGGGAGCGCCGTCTACCTGTGGACGAACGGCTCGACCCCGACGCTGACCGCCATCGCCGACACCACCGATGCCAGCCAGTACGTTTCCGTCGCGGCTCCCTCGGTCGGGCGGGATGGGTTCGTCGCTTTTCTGGGCGGCTTGAAGTCGGGCGGGCAGGGCATTTTCGTCGGCGACGGCACCGAAACCCTGACTATCGCCGACAATGTTTCGGCGGGTAGCCTGTTTTCGTCCTTCTCGGCACCCTCGCTGAACGGCAAAGACACGGTGGCGTTCGCCGCGCAACTCACGGACGGCACCAGCGGCATCTATCGGTATCAGGGGCAAGCCCTCGGGACGGTAGCCGATAGCACCGGAACACTCGCCACGTTCAGTTTCAGCAATCCGGCACTGAGCACCCCGTACTTCGGCGCGGAAAGTCTCGCCTTCACCGCGCGATTCGATGTCGGCGGGGCGGGCGTTTTCCGCGCCGATGTCGCCACCGGTGCCCTGACTCCCGTTGCGGACTCGACCGGTGCCTACGCCAATATCACGCTACCCTCGCTGAATAGCTTCGGGAAACCGGCGTTTCTGGCGACGCTGGACGCGGGCGGGAGCGGCATCTTCACCGGCGCGGACCCGGTCGCGGATAAAGTCGTTCAAACGGGGGACGCGCTCCTCGGTAGTACGGTCAACTCGGTATCGCTTTCGCAGGACGCGATCAACGACTTCGGTCAGGTCGCCTTCCAAGTCTCCCTCGCCGACGGTCGCCGCATGATCGTGATCGCCACTCCGGTTTGTCCGTAGGTTGGAGTAGCCTTGCCACCCTCTCCCTTCGGAGGGAGAGGGCGGTAAGGCTATTCAAGGTAACTTACCGCTTGCGCGAACGCGGGTCCAGTGCATCGCGCAACCCGTCGCCCAAGAAATTCAGGGCAAGCACCGTCACCGACAACAGCACGGACGGGTAGACGAGCAGGTTCGGCTTCGAGCGGTAATAATCCAGAGCATCGTTGATCATACGCCCCCAAGATGGGAACGGTCGCTGCACCCCGATCCCGAGGAACGATAGCGACGCTTCGGCGAGGATCACGCCCGCCGCGTCCACGGTGATCGCGACCAGGATCGGCGACAGCAGGTTCGGCAGGATGTGTTTCAGGATGATACGGCCGTCCGTCGCGCCGAGGGACCGCGCCGCTTCCACGAACTCACGCTTGCGGAGCGACAGCACCTGACCGCGCACCAGACGCGCCAGAGGAGGCCAGCCGGTGACGCCGAGCGCGACGATCACCAGCGTCATCGAGGCGGCGGGCGACGACGCGGCAGTACCGAGCGTGCCGAGCAATAAAATCGCCAGTAGCACGTCGGGGAACGCCAGCATGACATCGGTGATCCGCATCAGGAGCGTATCGAGCCAGCCGCCGCGATACCCGGCGATCAGCCCGACCGTCAACCCGATGCCGACCACGAACAGTTCCACCGAAACCGCGACCGACAGCGAGATCCGCGCCCCGTAGATCAGGCGGCTCAGCGTGTCGCGCCCTAAATCGTCGGTGCCGAACCAGTGCGCGGCGGATGGTGGTTCGAGGCGGTGCTTGAGATCCTGCGCGGCGAAACCCTGCGGCGCGATGACCGGCGCGAACAGGGCGCAGAGCACAACAAATGTCAGGATCGCCAGACTCCCGGCGGCGAGGGGGTTCGACAGGAGCCGACGCCAAACGCCGGGCGGTGGTGGGGCGAGCGGTTCGGCGTCGGGGGATTCCGCCATTTACGCGCCCCCCTTCGCAAGAATCGCCCCGGCAGCCTTCTTGTTTCCCGCCGACGGTCCTTTATCCGCTGTACCCTTGGTCGATCCTTCGCCTACCCGTGCGCGGGGGTCGAACACACCGTACAGAATATCGACAATCAAGTTCACCAGAACGAACGATGTGGCAAGGAGCAACGCCAGCCCCTGCACGACCGGATAATCACGGTCGAGGATCGAGCGTATGCTCTGGTAGCCGATGCCGGGGATGGTGAAGAACGTCTCTACGATGAACGAGCCGGACAGCAG
>JACMMA010000273.1 GCA_014379275.1 Armatimonadota bacterium
ACAAGCACAGCTGGCAGACTACGTCAACACGATAACGCTATCCGGCAGTGCCACGGACCTCGCACCGGGAACCGCCCCCAACGACAACCGGCTCGGCGGTCTTTTCTCAGACATATACTACGACCGCGACCGCGATCTGTATTACGGCCTGCCCGACCGCGGACCCGGCGGCGGTCTGGTCGCCTACGACACACGGGTGCAGGAATTTACGCTCGATGTCGACGACACAACCGGCGCGATCAGCAATTTCAACCTGCTACGAACCGTGCAGTTTACCGCGGGTGGTGCCGCTTTCAACGGGCTAAACCCGCGACTACTCAATGGCAACCCGGGGACGCTCGGACTCAGCCTCGACCCCGAAGGATTTGCCGTTTCGCGCACCGGCACCTTCTACGTGTCCGACGAGTACGGCCCCTCGATCTACGAATTCAACCGCGACGGCGAGCTGATCACGTCGTTCACCGCCCCGGACAACCTGCTCCCGCGTAGCGACGCCGCCGGGAACCCGCTCGATTTCGCCGCCATCCGGGATTCCAACCCCGCGCTCATCAGCGGGCGACAGGACAACCGGGGTTTCGAGGGTTTGGCAGTCTCCCCGGACGGTAGCCGGCTGTACGCAATGCTGCAGGACCCCCTCGCGGAGGAAGGTGCGGGCAGCCAGGGACGCCGTAGCCGCAACATCCGCATCGTGGAGTACGATACCGCTACCCGCCAGAGTCTGCGACAGTTCCTCTATCAGTTGGAACCCCTCGCCGATATTAACGGACGGATCGACGGGGCGGCGAACGATTTCGGTATGAACGCACAAGGACGGAACATCGGCATCAGCGCGATCATCCCCGTGAATGACACCGAATTTCTGGTGTTGGAACGCGATAACCGGGGTTTCGGTGTAGACGAACTGGCGGACAATAACCCGCTTTCGCTCCTCCCCGTCAGCACGAAGCGCATCTATAATGTCAGCATCGCCGGGGCGACCGATGTAAGCGGGATCAGCCTCGCCGGAACGAACGACCTCCCCGGCGGCGTGACGACGGTCAGCAAAACGCCCGCCCTGGACCTGCAAGTCGCGCTTTCGGGCGCGAACGTCGGCATCCCCGCGTTGCCGGAAAAGTTCGAGGGGATCACCATCGGGCGGCAACTCAGCGACGGGACATACTCGCTCCTTGTCGGCACCGACAACGACTTCAGCGTGACCCAGAGCGGTGCGGGGGAGCAGTTTGATCTGTATTATACGCTGGACGCCAACGGGCAACTGGCGACCGTGGAACGCGTCGTGATTGGCGCCACGCCGACGAACCCGAACGCGCTCTTGATACCGAGCTACTTGTTCGGATTTAAAACCAACACGGGGCAGTTGACGGGCTTCGCGCCACAGGTCACCACGGTGCCCGAGGCGGGAACATCGCTACTGATGGCACTGGGCATGCTCGGTCTCGTCGGCGGCGCAGTCACCCGCCGCCGCAAGTAAGCCGGGCGGAAACAATACGGGGCACGGTTAAGGAAGAGAACATGGGTAATGGTCGGCGATGCCCCGTCGCCGACCATTACCTTTTCATCGGATTCTATGCTTCCGTAAAAAGGCGAAACGCCCCCGACTCCGTAGGCGGTACAATAAGCACGTGGGAAGAAAAATTGTACTGCTCGGCGCGACCGGGTCCATCGGGACGCAGACCGTGGACGTCGTGCGCCGCCTCGGAATGGAACGGGCGCAGATCATCGCGCTGTCCGCGCGGCGCAATGTCGG